>CBJNAT010000258.1:0-5176 GCA_966434585.1 uncultured Gammaproteobacteria bacterium
CTCGCGAAGATCAAGGAGAGCATGGCGTGGATGACGGCGCGTCTCGACGATGTCACCGGCCAGGCGCGCACGGCGCTCGCGCATGGGCTGCAGCGATGGCTGCGCGAGGGGTTCCTGCATCACTACCGCCTCGCGAAGGAGAGCCTCGTCTTCGCGCACGCGCTCTTGCGCGGTGCGATCGACTGGCAGCTCGCGCAGGTACTCGATGAATCCAGTTGGCTTGCCCATTGTCCTCAATTGCCTCCCACGCGCGACAAGTCGCGGGCGTTCTCTTCGAACGCACGCATGATGGCCTCATCGCCGGTGAGCCCCTGCTCGTGTGCGCGCGTGATGCACGCCAGCATGCGCTTGTAGTCGCGCGGCAGGATTTTCACGAAGCGTTTCACCATCGTATCCCACTGATCGAGTACGGCCCGGCCACGGCTGCTGTTGGTGTAGCGCACGTGTCGATCGATCATCGCGCGCACGGCCGCGATCTCTTCAGGCTCCGTGAGCGCTTCGACGTCGACCATGTCGCGGTTGACGTGCTTGCTGGACTCGCCGTTCTCATCCAGCACATAAGCGATACCGCCAGACATGCCTGCGCCGAAGTTGCGGCCAACGGCGCCTAGCACGAGGACGCGGCCGCCTGTCATGTACTCGCAACCGTGGTCGCCGATGGATTCGACTACTGCGTGCACACCGCTGTTGCGCACGCAGAAGCGTTCGCCGGCCATGCCACGTATGTAAGCCTCACCGCCCGTCGCACCGTAGAACGCAACGTTGCCAATGATGATGTTCTCCTCGGCGACGAACGGCGCGTTACGGGACGGATAGATGATGATCTTGCCGCCCGATAGGCCCTTGCCGACGTAGTCGTTGGCGTCGCCTTCGAGAAGGAACGTCATGCCACGCGGCATGAACGCGCCAAAGCTCTGACCTGCCGAGCCGGTGAACTTCAGCTCGATGGTGTCTTCCGGCAGACCCGCGGCGCCCCATTTGCGTGTGACTTCGCTGCCCGTGATCGTGCCGGCGACGCGATTTACGTTGCGAATCTTCAGCTCGGCTTTGACCTTCTCGCCGCGTTCGATCGCCGGCTTGCACAGGTCGAGGATCTGAGTGACATCGAGCGACTTCTCGAGGCCATGGTCCTGCTCCATCTGCTTGAAGCGACCGACATCGGAGCCCGCATCCGGCGAATACAGCAAGTTGCTGAAGTCGAGGCCGCGCGCCTTCCAGTGATCGACGGCCTTACGTGCTTCGAGACGATCCACGCGGCCAATCATCTCCTCGATGCTGCGGAAGCCGAGCTGCGCCATGAGCTCGCGCATGTCTTGCGCAATGAAGCGCATGAAGTTCACGACGTGCTCGGGCTTGCCTTGGAAGCGCTCGCGTAGACGGGGATCTTGCGTCGCGATACCTGCCGGGCAGGTGTTCAGATGGCAAACGCGCATCATGATGCAGCCCGTGGCCACGAGCGGTGCCGTTGCGAAGCCGAACTCCTCGGCGCCGAGCAGGGCAGCGATCAACACGTCGCGACCGGTCTTCAACTGACCGTCGGTTTCCACGGCAATGCGGCTACGCAGATTGTTGAGCACCAACGTCTGATGCGTCTCGGCTAGGCCCAACTCCCACGGCAAGCCCGCGTGCATGATGGAGGTCTGCGGCGAAGCACCCGTGCCCCCGTCATAGCCGCTGATCAGCACGACATCGGCATGCGCTTTCGCGACACCCGCTGCGATCGTGCCCACACCGACTTCGGCGACCAGCTTCACGCTGATGCGCGCGCGACGATTCGCGTTCTTCAGATCGTGGATCAGTTCGGCGAGGTCCTCGATCGAGTAGATGTCGTGATGCGGAGGAGGCGAAATCAGCCCCACGCCAGCGGTCGTGTGCCGCGTCTTCGCGACCCACGGATATACCTTGGTGCCCGGCAGCTGCCCGCCTTCGCCCGGCTTGGCACCCTGCGCCATCTTGATCTGAATCTCGTTGGCGCTGACCAGGTACTCACTCGTTACACCGAACCGGCCGGATGCGACCTGCTTGATCGCGGAGTTCTTCGAATCGCCATTCGGCAGCGGCGCGAAGCGCTCGGGGTCTTCACCGCCTTCGCCGGTGTTGCTCTTGCCACCGATCCGGTTCATCGCAATCGCGAGCGTCTCGTGCGCTTCCTTGCTGATCGAGCCGTAGGACATCGCGCCCGTCTTGAAGCGCTTCATGATGCTTTCGACCGACTCGACTTCATCGATCGAGATCGCATCGCCCGGCTTGAAGTCCAGCAGACCGCGCAGCGTGCACAGTTGCGTGGATTGTTCGTTGACCAGCCGCGCGTACTCCTTGTACGTGTTGAAGCTGCCGGTGCGGACCGACTTCTGCAGGCGGTGAATCGATTCGGGCTTGAAGAGGTGGTACTCGCCCTCCGCGCGCCATTGGTACTGGCCGCCCACGGGCAGCGTGTGCCCATCGACGCGACGCTCTGGGAAGGCAGCGCGATGGCGCACGAGGACTTCCTGCGCGATCACGTCCATGCCAATGCCGCCGATGCGTGAAGGCGTCCAGCTGAAGTATTCGTCGATCACGTCCTGCCGTAGGCCGACGGCTTCGAACACTTGCGCGCCGCGATAGCTTTGGATGGCCGAGATGCCCATCTTGGCCATGACCTTGATGACGCCCTTGGTCGCGGCCTTCACCAGGTTCTTGCAGGCGGTCTTGTGATCCACGGTCGTGACGAGGCCCGACTGGATCATGCCGTCGATCGTCTCGAACGCGAGGTAGGGGTTGATGGCGCTCGCGCCATAACCGATGAGTAGCGCGAAGTGATGCACTTCGCGCGCTTCCCCGGTTTCGAGCACGATGCTCACGCGCGTCCGCAGACCTTCGCGAATGAGATAGTGATGCAGACCCGCGACTGCCAGCAGCGCCGGGATGGGCGCGAACTCGCGATTCACGCCGCGATCGCTGACGATCAGGACATTCACCTCTTCTTCTTCGATGAGACGGCGTGCCATGAGGCACAGCTCTTCCATCGATTTCACGAGGCCCCTCTCGCCGCGCGTCACTCGGAACAGCGACTGCAGCACGCCCACCTTCAAGCCGGGTAGATCCATGCGGCGCACCTTCGCGAACTCTTCGTTCGTGAGGATCGGCCACTTGAGCTCGAGGCGGCGGCAGTCGGCCGGCTGCGGATTCAGCAGGTTGCCTTCCGAGCCTAGGCGCGTTTCCGCGGAGGTGATGATCTCTTCGCGAATGCAATCGATCGGCGGGTTCGTCACCTGCGCGAACAACTGCTTGAAATAGTCGTACAGCAGGCGCGGCTTGCTCGACAGCACGGCGAGCGGCGTGTCGTTACCCATCGAACCGATGGCCTCGACGCCATCTTTCGCCATCGGCGCGAGCACGATGCGCTCATCTTCGAACGTGTAGCCGAAGGCAATCTGACGCTGCAGCAGCGTGTCGTGATCCGGGGCGGGCACTTCGGGGGCAGCCGGCAAATCGTTCAGATGAACCTGATATTCATCGAGCCACTGCTGATACGGACGCTCGGTGGCAATCGCGTGCTTGATTTCTTCGTCTTCGACGATGCGACCCTGGACCGTATCCACGAGGAACATGCGGCCCGGCTGCAAGCGGCCCTTCTGCACGACCTGATCGGGGGGAATCTCGAGCACACCGGCTTCCGAGGCCATGATGACCAGGTCATCCTTGGTGACGTAGTAACGCGAAGGACGCAGGCCGTTGCGGTCGAGGATCGCGCCGATTTGCGAGCCGTCCGTGAAGCAAATGGCCGCAGGGCCATCCCACGGCTCCATCAGAGACGAGTGGTATTGATAGAACGCACGCTTCGCCGGATCCATGGCCGCGTGGTTCGACCACGGTTCGGGAATCATCATCATGACGGCGTGCGGTAGCGAACGGCCGGCGAGCACGAGCAGCTCGAGCGTGTTGTCGAACATCGCCGAGTCCGAACCATTCGGATTCACGATCGGCAGGATTTTCTTGATGTCCTCGCCGAACACCTCGGATTCGAACAGCGCTTCGCGCGCGCGCATCCAGTTCGTATTGCCGCGAACCGTGTTGATCTCGCCGTTGTGCGCAATGAAGCGGTACGGATGCGCCCGGTCCCAGCTGGGAAACGTGTTCGTGCTGAAGCGCGAGTGGACGAGCGCGAGCGCCGTTTCCATGGCCGCGTTCGTGAGGTCCGGGTAGTACTCCGCTAGCTGCTGAGTCAGCAGCATGCCTTTGTACACGAGCGTGCGATGCGACAGGCTCGCGACGTACCAGGATTCCGCACCCTCGAGGGTCGAGGTCCGGATCTCGTTGTAGGCACGCTTGCGGATGACGTAGAGCTTGCGCTCGAACGTCAGGTCATCAGCGATCTCGGGATTGCGGCCGATGAAGACCTGACGCATGAACGGCTCGCAGGACTTGGCCGTCTCGCCCAGGCCCGAGTTGTTCGTGGGTACCGTGCGCCAGCCGAGTACGTGCTGGCCTTCGGATTGAACGAGCTGCTCGAAGCGCTCTTCCAAGCGGCGGCGCAGCGTCGCATTGCGCGGCAGGAACACGAGGCCACAGCCATACGTGCCAGGGCCGCCGAGCGGAATGCGAGCCTTCTTGCACGCCTCGACGAAGAACGCGTGCGGCATCTGCAGGAGCACGCCTGCACCATCACCAGTGTTGTACTCGCAACCGCAAGCACCACGATGATCCAGGTTGCGCAACACCTCGATCGCTTGTTGCAGGATGCGGTGCGATTTACGCCCTTTCATGTCGACGACGAAACCGACGCCACAGGCATCGTGTTCGAACGCAGGATCGTAGAGACCCTGCTTGGCGGGGGGTTGCAGTCGCGCGGACTGCTGCTCCTGCGAGCGTTCGTAGCTGTTGTGCATACTGGTTACCGCGTTATCGTCATCGTCACGCCGGCCGCGCTTAGACTTGCAGGCAAACTGCAATAAGCGCGCCGGCTCGAGAAGCACTGGCGCAAGGCCGCACTGCGCCGTCCATGAAGCGGGCATCGCATGGGACCGAGCGCATGAGCCTCGGCAGCCGATACAGATGCGAAGTCAACTCGCGAGGGGAACCGACTCAAGGCACCCGCAGTGCTTAAACCATGAGGTTGGCGGCCTGCTGTTTCGCGGGCTCAATGAGCTGCCGCGAACGCGGAAAATCGCGATGCGCACGTTAAGGCCGCCCGATC
>CBJNAT010000259.1:0-5134 GCA_966434585.1 uncultured Gammaproteobacteria bacterium
GCTGTACTTGCAAGATGAAGCGCAACCCGTCTTTCGCGCCCGCTGGATCATCAACGGCGCGGGTCTGCAGGCGCCAGCGCTGGCCGCTCGCATGGATGGTTTTCCGTCCGAGCACATACCGCGTGCTCATTACGCAAAAGGTACCTATTTCACGCTCGCTGGGCGCGCGCCCTTTGCACGTTTGATCTATCCGATTCCCGAGCCGGGCGGTCTGGGTGTGCATCTAACGCTCGATCTGGCCGGACAAGCTCGATTCGGGCCCGACGTGGAATGGGTCGATCGCCTTGACTACGCAGTCGATGCCGCACGCGCCCGCGAATTCTATGGCGCGATTCGACGTTTCTGGCCCGGACTTCAAGACGGCCAGCTGGCGCCCGGTTACGCAGGTATTCGGCCGAAAATCTCGGGCCCTGAGCAGCCTGCCGCAGACTTTCGCATCGACGGTCCCGCGCTGCACGGCGTCCCCAACGTGGTGCAGCTGTTCGGTATCGAATCGCCGGGCCTCACCGCGTCGCTCGCGATTGCCGAACGTGTGCTCAGCATCGTTGCGGAGTACGAAGCATGAACGGCGGAGTTTTCGATTACATCATCGTGGGCGCAGGATCGGCGGGCTGCGTGCTCGCCAACCGCCTCACGGCTTCTGGACAATACAGTGTGCTCTTGCTCGAAGCAGGGCCCCGCGATACCAATCCCTGGATTCACGTTCCGCTCGGCTACGGCAAGCTGTTCAATGACCCGCGAACAAACTGGCTGTTCAAGACCACGCCTCAGCGCGAGCTGAATGATCGGTCTATCAGCCAGCCGCGGGGCAAGGTGCTGGGTGGCTCTAGTTCCATCAATGGGTTGGTGTACATACGCGGCCAGCCCGAAGATTTCGACGACTGGCGCGATCGCGGTAATCCGGGCTGGGGATTCGAGGACCTACTGCCTTATTTCATTCGTAGCGAAGATCACGTGCTCGGCGCCGGAGCCTTCCACGGCGAAAGCGGTCCGCTCGGCATTTCGGCTCCAACCGACCCGCACCCGCTGTGCGATGCCTTCATTGCGGCCGGTCAAATTCACGGCCATCCGCGAAACGATGACTTCAACGGTGCTACACAAGAAGGTGTTGGTTACTACCACACCACCAGCCGCAAGGGTGTCCGTTGCAGCACGGCCGCGGCCTACCTCAAGCCAGCATCGCGTCGTGGCAATCTCCGCATAGAGACGCTGGCCTTCGTCACCCGGATAGTCTTCGATCAACGGCGTGCGAGGGCAGTGCAATGGCGGCGCAATGGGATGTCGTGCGTGAGCGCGGCCCGACGCGAAGTACTGCTGTGCGCCGGCGCTATCAACTCGCCACAGTTGCTCGAGCTGTCGGGCGTCGGCAACGGCGCACTGTTGCAACGACACGGAATCGTCGTGGTCCACGATCTGCCGGGGGTCGGCGAGAGTCTTCAGGATCACCTGCAAGTGCGTGCCGTGTTTCGCTGCACCCAAAAGATCACCTTAAACGATGACATGGCTTCGCCATGGCGCCGACTCGGTATCGGGCTGCGCTACCTGCTGCAACGCAGAGGTCCGCTGACCGTGAGCGCCGGTTATGCCGGTGCATTCCTGCGCACCGAGCCTTCGTTGACACGCCCCGATGTGCAGGTGCACTTCATCACGTTCAGCACGACCAATATGGGCGATGCCCTGCATCCGCATTCGGGATTCACAGCTTCGATCTGCCAATTGCGGCCGCAGAGCCGCGGCTCAGTACACATACGCAGCGCGGACCCAGCGGATGCACCGGCCATCGATCCTAACTATTTTTCCGCCGAGACCGACCGTCGCGCGACTGTCGCGGGTCTTCAAACCGTGCGGCACATTGTGCACTCCGAGCCGCTGAGCGCCTTCGTCGCTGAAGAAGTAGAACCGGGTTCTGCGCTGCAATCTTTCGACGAAGTGCTCGGCTACTGCCGACAGCACGGCGCATCGATCTACCACCCCACGTGTTCTGCGCGCATGGGCAAGGATCCGGGCGCCGTGGTCGACGCGCGCCTGCGTGTGCACGGAGTTACGGGCCTGCGCGTGGTCGATGGCTCGGTCATGCCGTCCCTCGTGTCCGGTAATTCGAACGCAGCCATCATCGCCATCGGCGAAAAAGCCGCCGACCTGATCCTTCAGGATGTCGATGTCTAAGGGCTGGAACTCATGCGGTCGCCATTGCAGTGACTGTCTCTAGGACAAGTTCTTCTATCGCGATATGGCGATATCGCGCATGCGAAATGCACATCGTGGGCACACCGTAGCGCGATGTGCAGCGGACAATTGGTGCTCCGCCGATGCTTCCAAGTGCATGGTCAAAGCTGCTCAGCGCTCGCCACTACGCTCACAGCGGCGTAAATCCAAACGGGCTCGGCGTTCCGGTGTGCGCGAGTCGGCCGCCGTCGGCGACAACACAGGATCCGGTCACGAAAGAGGCTTCGTCAGAGACCAGGAACAAGGACACGTTCGCGATTTCCTGCGGCGTGCCGAAGCGCCCCATCGGCACCGATTCCGCCAATGTGTCGATGCGCTCCGGTGCACTGGCTTGGATTTTCTCGTAGGGCGGCGTGAAGATGATCCCGGGGCAGACGGCGTTGCAGCGAATGCCCCGACGCGCGTAGTCAATCGCAATTGAACGCGTCAAGTTGAGCACACCCGCTTTCACGACGTTGTACGCACCGAATCCAAAATCCGCGGCGATGCCCGAAATCGATGAGGTGTTGAGTATCACGCCGTATTGCCGCGGCAACATATGCTCCAGCGCGCACTTGGATGCATACCAGTAGGCGGTGAGGCTGACGTCCAATGCCTTCTGCCACGCGGCCGGCTCCACCTGGCCCACGGCACCGATGGGCGACGTCGCGGTGTTGTTGTGCAGGATATCGAGACGCCCGAAGTGCTCGATCGCGAAGCGGATCATGGACTCGATCGCGGGTCGCTCCGCCACGTTGGCGACGAAGCATTCCGCACGGCCGCCGACAGCACGGATCTTCTCCGCCACGCCACGCGCCGCCGTCTCGTTCAAGTCCACGATGACCACACTCGCGCCCTCGCGTGCGTACGTGACGGCGCTTGCGGCGCCGATGCCGGAGCCCGCGCCCGTGACCAAGGCGATTTTGTTCTGTAGACGCACGAACGCTTACCTCATGACTTGGATCGAGACAAATGTGACTACACAGACATCGTTAGCCGGGCAGCTTGCGCGTCGGACTCGTATGTTTGGACGTGCTGCGAATGACACGTCGCAGTAACTGCTTCAGCAGCTGCGATTCCGCCAGATCCAGTTCGCTCTGCGCATCGGACTCGGCGGATTTCGCGATGGCGAAGAACTCGATCATCGCGCGGCGACCGGCTTCGGTGAGCTCCAAGCGATCCTCCACATGCAGCACCAAACCGCGCTGCTCCAGGTGCGCGATCAACTCACCGTCGATAGCGTGGCCAGCGACGTCCAGCAGCGCCTTGACGTTGCCAATGGAACGATCCCCGTCGATGCTGAGGATGCTCATCAGGTAGTACTCGCGCTCGCCGAAACCATGACGATGAAATTCATCACGGATGGGCTTGAACAACTGGCTGTATGCGACGCCCAGCAGGTAACCCAAGAAATCGCGACTGAACGTGCCATCGGTGTTTTCGGCCCGCGCCTCCATCCGCTGCGAATGCCGCACCACCAAGCCATACTTACCGCTGTGGAAGATGAGGGGCTCGCGACCGAAATGGTCGAAGCCGATCACCTCGCCGACGAAGATCTCATGATCGCCGCCTTCGTAGCGGAACGCGGTGCGACACTGGAATCGAGCCGAGCAGCCCCCGAGTAGCGGCACGCCACCGGCGCCGCGCTCAAGTGCGAGGCCTTTGAATTTGTCGGTGCCGCGCTTCGCGAACGTCTCGGAGAGCGCGCGCTGGTCCGCCGCGAGCACATGCACGGCGAAATGTTCGGACCGCACGAAGGCCTGCAGACTGAGAGAGCTCTTGGCGAGACTCCACAGCACCATCGGCGGATCCAGCGACACCGAGTTGAAGCTGTTCGCCGTAAGACCGACATCATGGCCCCGGTCGTCACTTGTCGTGACGACGGTGACGCCCGTGGTGAAGCTGCCGAGCGCATCGCGAAACAGGCGCGTGTCGATGTCAGTCTCCGGCAGATCGGAATCAGGCAGTGCTGCCGTGCAATTCGGGACGCTGCAGCCGGAACAGCCGAGCCGCGTTGTTGCCCAAAATGTCGGCTTTCTCAGGCTCGGAGATGTCGATGCCTGCGAACAACGCATCGATGACGGCGCGCGAGTGTGGGAAGGTGCCTTCGGCATGCGGATAATCGGATGCCCACAACAGCGCCTGGTGGCCAGTGCTGTGACGTGCCTGGATGCAGGCGCGATCGTGCTGGAACGACGCCTTGACTTGGCGGCGGATGATGCCGCTGGGCGGTAACGACAGCTTCGGGCGAACGAACGCGGCGTGCGCTTCGTAGACCTCGTCCATGCGCTCGGCAAGCGCAGCGAGCCAGCTCGCGCCGCATTCGATGATTGCGACCTGCGTTTGCGGGGCGCGGTCTAGAACGCCGCCCGCGACCAAGTACGTAACGGCATCGATGCCATCGTTCATCTGACGCGTGTAGTTGATCACCGCAGCGCCCGCGCCGCGTTCCTGAACGACGTCGTCCAGGCCCGTGCCCGTGTGCAGCACGAGCACGACCTGGAGCTTGCCGGCGAGTTGAAATACGGGATCCCAAAACGCGTCGTTGTATGACGGCACGCCCTGCGGCGTGACCGAAGGCAACATCGCCGCGGTGAATCCCATGGTCGCGATGCGTCCGAGTTCGGCGACGGTGTTGGCGAGATCGCGCACTGGCAGTACGCCGCAACGCACGAAACGATCGAGATGATCGGCGAAAAACTTACTGTTCCAGTCGTTGTAAAGGCGGCAGCTTGCGACTTCCGCCTCGGGATCGGGGATCAAGTACAGCCATAACCCAAGCGAGGGGAAGCAGATTTCGGCATCGATGCCGTCTTTCTCCATGTCGAGCAGGCGGCCCTTGATTTCGCCGATGCCGATGCGCTTGGCTCCTTCCACATCGAACACCTGCGGTCGCAGTTTGAAGATGACCTGCTCACCCATCTTGGTC
>CBJNAT010000260.1:0-5125 GCA_966434585.1 uncultured Gammaproteobacteria bacterium
TCGTGCCCTGGTAGTAGGTCACGCCGTTCACTTCCACCGCGCCCGCGCCGTCACCGGTCGTGACACCGCCACCGGTGCCGCCACCGACGGTCTGACCGATCGCGATGTTGCGGCCGTCAGCCGCGCTCAGCAGCAGGTCGCCGCCGTTCAGAGCGGCCGTCACGCCCGTGTTGTCGCTCTGAGCGTTGATTGCATCGGCGATCTGCTGAGCGCTGATGCCTGCAGCCGCTTCCGTTGCGTCGAACGTGTCGTTGAAGATGTCCACGCCGTTGATCGTCAGGCGGTAGCTGTCCGTGTCGGACGCGGTCACCGCAGCAACGTTCAACTCGATGTTGTTGTTGGCAGTCGCCGTCAAACCAGGGACGCTCGCGCTGTTGATCGCCGTGACCTTGGCGTACGCGCTGCCGGCCGTCTGACCAGCTTCGCTGCCGGCAACTGACGCACCGATCGTGACGGCGCTGTTCGTGCCGACCGTGATCGTGCTCGCGCCCGACAGAGCCGTGGTGTTCACTTCGTTCGTGGAAGTCGCCGTCGCGATCTGACCGATCTGGCTCGCCTTCGCGCCCTGGCTCAGGTTGACCGTGATCGTCTCACCGGCGTTCGCGCCGATCTGGAACTGCGACACGCCGAACGTGCCGTCGAGGACCTTCAGGCCGTTGAACGCGGTCTGCGTGCCGATACGCTCGATTTCCGCCAGACGCTGCTGCACTTCGGCGTCGAGGGCCGTGCGGTCAGAAGCGCTGTTCGTGGAGTTCGCAGACTGCACCGCCAGCTCGCGGATACGTTGCAGGTTCTGTGTGATCTCACCCAGAGCGCCTTCAGCGGTCTGCGCGAGAGAGATACCGTCGTTGGCGTTACGGATGGCCTGGTTCAAGCCGCGGATCTGGGTCGTGAAGCGTTCCGAAATCGCGAGACCGGCAGCGTCGTCCTTGGCGCTGTTGATGCGCAGGCCCGAAGACAGGCGCTGCAGAGCAGTGGCCAACTGGCCACCGGATGTCGACAGATTGCGCTGGGCATTCAGCGACATCACGTTGGTGTTGATGACTTGGGGCATGGAAGCAATCTCCTGTGTTTACCTTTCCGCCCCGAACACCCGTCCGGAGCTGCGAATCGAAGCGCTTGAGCGGTAGTTCGGACCGCGGGCGCTTGTAGCCCCTGTATCGGAGAGCCCGTAACCAACTTGAGCGTCAGTCTTAGTGGATGCGCAAACTGAGCACGCGGTCACGGACGTCGTGATGGGTGTTGCGGAAGTGGTGAGATCTGCTCCGCAGGCTTGAGGCTTGAGGCTTGAGGCTTGAGGCTTGAGGCTTGAGGGAAAACCCTGAGCGCGGGATGAGGGCAGTCGGCTAGTCGGCTAGTCGGCTAGCCAGAGAAAGAGCACGTGCAGTCTTCTGGCTAGCTGACTAGCCGACTAGCAACCTAGCTGACTGCTAGAGATAGTTGAACAGCGACAACTGCGAAATCCGCGAGTAACTCATCTGCGCCGCCTGCAGCCCAACCATCTCGCGATTCATGCGCGAGATGGCCTCGGCATAGTCGAGGTCACGTAACTCGCCCTGCATGCGCTGCAACTCGACTTTCTGGTCTTCACGACTCGCCTCCGCGCTCTCGAGGCTGGACAGACGCACACCGACCTGCGAGCGGATGGCGAGCACGTGATCGCTCGTCTGCTGCAGCTGCGCGAGCGCGTTCGCCATGTTGGTGGTGAATGCGGCACGCGTCGGTCCTGCGCTGACCTGCGTTTCGAGCGTGCCGATCAGCGCGTTGAGAGTGCTGAAGATGTCTTCGGTGCGGCTGCGGCTCACCGTGAATGTATCGCCGGTAGCAGGTGCGCCAGAGAAGTTCACTTGCACGCCACCAAACGAGAGCGCCTGTGTTTCGCCGTTATTCGTGTATGTACCCGTCGTCACCACCGCGCCGTTGCTGTCGGTCACCTGCCACGCATCGGCGGAGGTAAAGGTGATCGTGTAGTCATCGGGTATCCATTGCGATGCATTCGCCACCGAGCCGCTCGCAACTGCGCCGCTGCCCGTGTTGGTGCCACCGATGCCGGTAACGAACGTACCGTTGCCCTCCGGAATGGCCATGAACACTTCATAGCCGGAATGACTGTCAGCCACGCGCTGCGTGCTGCTCACCTGCAACATGCGATTGCCTTGGTCGCCGAAATAACTCACGGCGCTACCGGAGAGTGCAAACGGCTGGGTTTGCGTGGCGAATCCCGAGAAGAGAAACTCACCGTTCGCATCGCGCTGATTGGCGAGTCCAACCAATTCCTGCAAGCGACCGCGAAGCTCTTCCGAGATCAGACGACGGCCCGCATCGTCCACGGTCGATGAATTCGCCTGGACGGCGAGCTCACGCACGCGGTGCAGTACGTTGTTCACGTCGGCCAGCGCTTGCTCTTCGAGCGTCAGGCGATTCGTCGCGACGTTCGAGTTCGCGCCGTACTGCTCGGCCTCGTTCAATGCACGCTGCAGCTCCAGCAAATGGACCGCCGCGATTGGATCGTCCTTGGGCGACTGCACACGCTTGCCGGAGGAAATCTGGCTTTGCGTTCCCGACAACACCGCCTGCTGCGACAGCATGCTGTTCACGGCGTTGTTGTGGAGACCGGAGGTGGAGATGCGCATACGAGATTACCTGCGGGTCGCATCCAGCAACGTCTGGAATAGCGTGTCGGCGACGCGAATCACTTGTGCCGCGGCCTGATACGCCTGTTGATAGCGCATCAAATTCGCTGCTTCCTCATCGAGGTTCACACCCGAGATCCCATCGCGCGCCTGAGAAGCTTCGTCGAACACGGCTTGCTGCGCGTCGCGATTCACTTGGGCCTGCCGCGTGGCGACGCCGATGCTGCTGACGAAACGGCCGACCGTCGCACTGAGCGATGCCGTGCCGCCGTCGAGCACCGGCGATTGCAGCGCGTTCGCCATCGCGAGCGCGTTGCGGTTGTCGCCGACGCCGCCCGCATTCGACTGAATGGTGAATTGATCGTTGGTTGCGGGCGTGCCGGTGATCTGCACGCGCCAGCCGTTGATGTCGATGTCCGCGCCGGGCGTATACGTGAAGCTGCCCGCACCGTTCACGGAGTACGTCGTCGCCGAGGTGAACTGGATGTTCACGGTGTTCTGCAGGTTGGCGTTGCCGCTGTCGATGACGCTGCCCGCGGAGATTGCACCGCTGCCGAGATTGCTGGCATTCGCCGACGTGCGGATCGGCGCCGCTGCGGCGACTGCTTCTGGACTGTCGACGAGCACGTCCAAACCATTGACGACGTCGCGCGTCGGGCGGATGAGGAAGCTGTCGCCGACAGCCGCCGTACCACCGACGACGATGGACAGGCCCTGCGCGACGAACGGCGATGCATTGGTGCCGGCACCGGTCATCGTCACGGTCGCGCCGCTCAACGTTTCGCGCAGCACCCAACCGCCCGAAGTGTTCTCGAGCACGTAGTCTCGGTCCGTGAGCGCACCGATGTCGCTGCGCGTCACGTTCACAGTGCCGGTACCCGTGTTGTCGCTACTGCGCAGCACCTGAGTGCCGCCCACGGCGAAGAAGTCGGTGCCGAGATTACCGTTGAGATCCATGCCGGCGTTGTGCTGCTCGTTGACGATCTCGGCGAGTCCTGCCGCTACGCGACCCAGCGCGTTGTGCGCGGGATCGAGCTGTTCGCGCCGGAAATCGAGCATGCCGCCGAGCGAGCCGCCGGTCATGGCATCGGTAACGTCGACGGTACCCCCCGTCGTGCGCACGCCGACGCCGAGCCGCGTTGCGTCGTATTCGTCCTGCACGGTCGTGAGCTGCGAGCTCTCGGAGCCGAGCACCAGCACCTGGCCATTGCCTATGAAGACATTCGCCGCACCGCCATCCTGCTTGACCACGTTCACCGCAACCTTCGTGGCCAGCTCATCGAGCAGCAGGTCGCGCTGGTCGAGCAGATCGTTGGGTGGCTGACCCGTGCGTGCCTGGCCGTCGACGATCTCCGCATTCAAGCGCGCGATGCCCTGTGCGATCGAGTTGATCTCGGCAACCTCGCCGCTGATGCGCTGATTGATTTCCGTGTCCATCGCCTGCAGGCGTGTCTCGTACGAAGCAAGCCGTTCGCGCAAAGCTTCGGCTTCACTCAACAACACCTGGCGCGCTGGAATCGACGTCGGCGAGTTCGCCACACTCTGAAACGCATTTACGAATTTCTGCAGCGACGCCGTGAGCCCCGTCGTGCTGTCGCCGAACATGTTATTGAGCCGTTCGGCTTGTGCGCTGAAGGCATCCAGCCGCTCGAGGGAGCTCGAAGTGGCACGCACCTGCAGTGCAATGAAGTCGTCGTACACGCGCCGGACGGTCTCGACGTTCGTGCCGCGACCCACCCAGCCGTTCGCCTGCGGCTCTGCTTCGCGCGTCGCGAACTCCGTGCGCTGCCGGCTGTAGCCCACCGTGTTGACGTTGGTGATGTTGTGACCAGTCGTATCCATCGCCCGCTGGAACGCGAGCAAGCCGGAGAGGCCGGTGGAGAGGAGGTTAGCCATGGGGGCGCTCCGCGGGCGTGGGGCGTGGGGCCTGGGGCGTGGGGTAGAGCCAAGCCTTCACAGCTAAGAAAGAAGTGCCGGATGAATGCCATCGACGCATTCGCGCGGCCGTGCCATTCATGCGTCTACGTGCAACGGGATTCATCCACGCACTCCTTCGTTGTTGGTTATCGGCGCGGTGTCCGCAAGCTTGAGAGCCTCCGGTCGCATCGCGGCTGCGATGGAGCGCACCTGCGCCGCAATAGCGGTGAGCTTGCGGGCGTAATGCGGATCGGTCGCATAACCGCCGTTCTGTAATCCTTGAGCGAAAGCCTGCACGTTCGCGCCTGTATTGCGCACGGCCGCGTAACGCGGACTGCGCGCGATCAGGCTCGTGTAATCGTCGAAGCTGTCACTCGCATTGGCATAAGCGCGGAAGCGCTCCTGCTTCGACACGAGAGCACCGGATTCGAACTCAAGCGTCTTGCTGTCCACGGCGGGCCCGTTCCACATCGGCGTCGCCTTGATGCCAAAGAGGTTGTAGCTCGGTGAGCCATCGGCGTTCTTCGGCAGTGACTTGCCCCAGCCGGTTTCGAGTGCGGCTTGGGCGATGAGGG
>CBJNAT010000261.1:0-5117 GCA_966434585.1 uncultured Gammaproteobacteria bacterium
GGGATTGCGAATCTGTACGCGCGGATCGAGCTTGCGGAAGGAGTCGAGGATGGCGTCGCGCACGATCGGGGCAGTGACGTAGGCGGCTTTTGCGCGTGGGGCGCGCACGTGTACGAGTGTGGGCTGGGTGGTCATGGTAGTTGCCTAAGGCTACGGGCTACGGGCTACGGGCTACGGGTTACGGTCAGAAGGAGCTGACGTCTTCTCTGGCCGTAGCCTGTCATTCATCTCCTAATCATCTGCAAATGCTCAACGATCGGCCCCAGCGCGAGCGCCGGCACAAATGTCAGCGCACCTACCATCAGCACCACGCCGACGAGCGTCGTGATGAAGAGCGGTGTATGCGTGGGCAGCGTGCCGGCGGTGATCGCCGTACCGCGCTTCGCGGCGAGGCTGCCTGCAATCGCAAGCACTGGGATCATGATCCAGTAACGCGAAATCCACATCGCGACACCGAGCGCCAAGTTGTAGAAAGGTGTATTGGCCGACAGACCTGCGAAGGCACTGCCGTTGTTATTTCCAGCCGACGAGAACGCGTACAGGATTTCGGAGAAGCCGTGCACGCCCGGGTTGGCCACGCTGCTCGTGCCTGCGGGGATGACGCTTGCAATCGCGGTACCGGCGAGCACGGCGATGCAAGGTATGAGCAGGACGAGCGAAGCCATTTTCACTTCATACGACTCGATCTTCTTGCCGAGGTACTCCGGCGTGCGTCCCACCATGAGTCCCGCAATGAAGACTGCGACGATGGCGAACATCAACATGCCATAGAGACCGCTGCCGACGCCGCCGAAGACGACCTCGCCCAGCTGCATTAGCCACATCGGCGCCAATCCGCCCAGCGGTGTGTAGGAATCGTGCATCGAATTGACTGAACCGTTCGACGCAGCGGTGGTCGCCGTCGCCCACAGCGCAGAGTTGGCGATACCGAAGCGCACCTCCTTGCCTTCCATGTTGCCGCCGGGCTGCGTCTGCGAATACGACTGATCGGTGCCCGCCGCCGTCAGCACGGGATTACCGCTCTGCTCGGCGATGTATGCACCAAAGAGCAGTGGCACGAAGATCACGAGCATGGCCGTCAGCAGGGCCCAACCCTGACGCGTGTCGTTGACCATCTTGCCGAATGTGTAGCAAAGCGCCGCGGGAATGAGCAGGATCGCAAGCATCTCGAAAAAGTTCGTGAGCGGCGTCGGATTCTCGAGCGGGTGCGAAGAGTTCACGTTGAAGAAGCCGCCGCCGTTCGTGCCGAGCTGCTTGATGGCGACCTGACTCGCCGCAGGCCCCATCGGCACGATCTGCTGAGTCACCTGCTCTGCTTGCGTGACCGCATTGCCAGCCGCATCCGCGACTGGTTGACCGGCCGCATCCTTCACCGGCGTTTGGATCGTGATCGGCTCGATGAAATCCACCTTGGCGTAGGCAGAGAAGTTCTGCACGACGCCCTGCGATACCAGCACGATGGCAAGGATCAGGGACAGCGGCAGCAGGATGTACAGCGTACTGCGCGTGAGGTCGACGTAGAAGTTGCCGACCTCGCTCGCTTTTTTGCGCGTGAAGCCGCGAATCAGCGCCACGAGCACAGCCATGCCCGAGGCGGCAGAGAGAAAGTTCTGCACACCGAGGCCAAGCATCTGCGTCAGATAGCTCATCGTGGCCTCGCCCGCATAGCCCTGCCAATTGGTGTTCGAGGCAAAGCTCACGGCCGTGTTGAATGCAGAGTCAGCAGACACAGCCGCAAGACGTTCCGGATTCAAAGGCAGCACGTGTTGGAACCGCTGCAGCAGATACACGGCGAGTAAGCCAATGAAGTTGACGAGCAAGGTCGCACCGGCGTAGCGCTTCCAATTGGTGTCGCGGGCGGCATTGATACCCGCCACCTTGTAGATCAGGCGCTCGAGCCCGCCGAACACGGGTGTGAGGAACGTCCGTTCGCCGGAGTACACTGCTGCCATGAACGCGCCCAACGGTTTTGCGAGCGCAACTACAACTGCGATGTACAGCAGGATCTGAAAAATGCCGAGCGTGTTCATTCGAACTTCTCCGGGAAGAGCAGCGCGACCAGGAGGTACACCATCAGCGCAACCGCGAGGACTAGACCGATCCAATTCATGAGGCTCATGAGCGCGGCTCCAGCTTCACGGCCAGCCAGTACAGGCCCCAGGTCAGTGCGATGAGCAGCAGCGTGCCCACGATGACTTTGAATTCCATGGCAGATCTCCGAGCGAACCGTTGGATGCGGGGACTGTAGGGCGCGATGTGTGAGAAGGCTGTGAGAAATTGGCACTGGCCTCGAGCCGTTGCCGGTTTTCGGCGCGTGACGCGCGCCGATCTCGCATCCTGTTCATCCTGTCCAGTCTTCTGCTACCGCACCGCACTGGAAGGAAGACGTTGACAGGATTAACAGGATGAACAGGATGTGTGAACAACGCGGAGAATCAGTACTGTCATGGTGCGGCCATCATTTCTCTATCCTGTGCATTCTGTTCATCCTGTCCGGGTTCCTGCTGCAGCACCGTGCGGCCGAAGCTCGACGAGCACGGCGATCTCCATGGACGCCAACGTCGACGCGAAATGGCTCTGAGCGAGGCACTCGGATCGAGTCGATGGCTGCTGCGAGCGACGTTGTGTCTCGCGATGTCGCTCCTCGGCAGTTGCAGCGAACGCCCATCGGAGCTCGTGTTGTCGGGCCCCACCATGGGCACTGTCTACACGGTGAAGATTGCGCACCTCCCAGCGGGCGTCAGCGCGTACGAGGTGCGCCAGGAGATCGATGCAGTGCTGCAGCGGATCGACGCCGAGACGTCGGGCTATCGTGACGATTCGGAAGCGATGCGCTTCAACGCCAGCCGCTCCACGGAGTGGTTCGCGGTGTCCGCCGAGCTGGCGGCCATCGTGCAGCAGGCGCTACACGTGAGCGAACGATCCGGCGGAGCCTTCGACATCACCGTCGCACCTCTCGTCAGAGCGTGGGGATTCGGCGGCGGCCAGCGTTCGGAGAAGCTGCTCAACCAGGCCGACATCGACGCACTTCGTCGAGCGGTCGGGTTCCATCTGCTGCAGGTCCGTGCGAATCCAGCGGCGCTGCGCAAGCTGCATCCAGACCTCACGATCGATCTGAATGGCATTGCACCGGGCGTTGCGGTGGACCTGTTGGCCGCCCGTTTCAAGACGCTGCGCATCGACAACTTCATGATCGACATCGGTGGCGACATTCAGGTGAGCGGCCGCAATGGCCGGAACGAGCGTTGGCGCATCGCGGTCGAGCGGCCCGTGGACACGGAACGAAACGCGTATGCGATCCTGCAACTCGACGATGAGGCCGTGACCACATCAGGCGAGTATCGAAACTATTACGTTCGCGACGGCCATCGCTATTCGCACACGATCGATCCGCGCACGGCACGTCCTGTCGAACACAAGCTCGCCTCTGTCATCGTGATCGGCAAGTCCTCGGGGTCGATCGATGCGTGGGCAACGGCGTTCAATGTATTGGGCCCAGATCAGGGCTATGAGCTGGCATCGCGGCTGCGCATGCCCGTCATGTTCATCGTGTGGCGCGGCGCGCAGCTGGAACATCGCGCGACAGCACAGTTCACGCCTCACTTGCTGCCGTCGGGCGCGGCTGCGCACCTCGACGATCCGAGCTGAGCCGCAAGCCCAAGAAATCTCACATCATGCTCACACGCCGGTGCGTATGGTTTTGGGCATCGTGCCTGAGCCATCGAGGACGCGCCGAACGCGCGTGAACTGCCGTCGTGAGCATCGCCTCTGCCGTAGTGGCCCGCCGCAGAACCTTGGTCGATTACCTGCCGAGCGGCGTTCGCGGCCCAGCGATCGCCGCGCTTGGCGTCGTTTTCGGTGACATCGGAACCAGCCCGTTGTACGCATTCAAGACGTGTTTTGCCGCAGCCCATGGCATCGCGGTCACGCCGGCCAACGTCTACGGTTTACTGTCCCTGATCTTCTGGTCGCTCGTGCTGGTCATTTCCGTGAAGTACGTCGCGATCATGCTGCGCTGGGACAATCGCGGCGAAGGCGGCGTGCTCGCGCTCAGCACGCTGCTCGGCAGCAAGACTCGCGACTGGCGATTGTGGACGCCGATCGCGGGCATGGGTGTGCTCGGCGCCGCCTTGTTCTTCGGCGATGGTTTTCTCACGCCGGCGATCTCGGTGTTGAGCGCCGTCGAAGGACTCACCGTTGCAACGCCCGAGCTACATCGCTTCGTGATGCCCGTTACGGTGGCGATTCTCGTGGTGCTCTTCGTCGTACAGAAGCGCGGCACGGGCGTCATGGGTCGCGTCTTCGGCCCGATCATCATCACGTGGTTCCTCGTGCTCGCCGTGCTCGGTATCGTGCAGATCAGCGCGCACCCGGAAGTTCTACAGGCGCTGAACCCCGTGCACGCCGTCACCTTCTTTGCAGAGCATGGACCTCAGGGCTTCGTCGCGTTATCGGCGGTGTTCCTGGCGGTCACAGGCGGCGAAGCGCTCTACGCAGACATGGGTCACTTCGGCGCGGGACCGATTCGCGCCGCTTGGTTCCAACTCGTGTTTCCGGCACTGACACTGAACTACTTCGGGCAGGGCGCGCTCGTGCTGAGCAATCCCGCTGCGATCGAGAATCCGTTCTATCTTCTCTCACCTTCGTGGTTGCTGCCGGCCCTCATCCTGCTTGCGACGGCGGCCACGATCATTGCCTCGCAGGCCGTGATCTCGGGCGTGTTCTCGGTCACCTCGCAGGCGTTGCATCTCGGTTATCTGCCACGCGTACGGATTCAACATTCCTCCGAAAAAGAGATGGGGCAGGTCTACGTGCCGACGATCAATACCGTTCTGCTCCTCGGCACCGTCGGTCTCGTGGTCGCCTTCCAATCCTCTGAGGCGTTGGCGAGCGCTTACGGCATCGCGGTATCGAGCACGATGGTATTGGCCGGCCTCATGGTCGACATGCTCGGCTACATCACGCAGCGCAAACGTCGAGTGTTGAGTCTCGCGTTGCTCGGCTTGATCACGGTCATGGATCTCGCGTTCTTCGGTGCGAACATGCTCAAGTTCCCTGATGGCGGCTGGCTGCCGGTGCTGGCCGCGGTCGTCATCTTCATCCTTATTCCCCCCCCC
>CBJNAT010000262.1:0-5109 GCA_966434585.1 uncultured Gammaproteobacteria bacterium
TCCGGGTTTCACGGCAGCCGAGCGGGAGCCCGATCCGCAGTTGTTGTTGCGCGGGTACGAACGAGCGGCATTGACGCTGAACTTCGTGCGCGCGCTCATCGACGGCGGCTTCGCCGATCTGCATCACCCCGAATATTGGGATCTCGACTTCGTACGGCACTCGCCGTTGAAGGCGGCGTATGAGCGCATCGTGCAATCCATCTCCGAATCGCTCGACTTCTTCGAAGCCGCGAGTAACAGCCCACTGCATGAAGCGCAGAGGGTGAACTTCTACGCGAGTCATGAGGGGCTGCACCTGCTCTACGAGCAAGCGCAAACTCGTTTCAACGAGCGACGCAAGCGTTGGTACAACTTGTCCACGCATCTGCCCTGGATCGGCATGCGTACAGCAGCGCTCGACGGTGCGCATATCGAGTATTACCGCGGCATCGGCAATCCGATCGGCGTGAAGGTGGGTCCTGCGATGGACGCCGAGTGGATCCAAGGTCTGGTCACCACGTTGAATCCGCAGAACGAACCGGGACGGCTCGTGTTCATCCATCGCATGGGCGTCAAGCAGATCGAGCAGCGGTTGCCTGCTTTGATTCAAGCGGTACGCGCAACCGGCAGTCCCGTGCTGTGGATCTGCGATCCCATGCACGGCAACACCGAGACGGCGACATCGGGCCTCAAAACGCGTCGTTTCGACAACATCGTGTCCGAAGTCGAGTCGGCCTTCCGTATCCATCGTGAGCTCGGTTCATGGCTCGGCGGCTTACACTTCGAGCTCACGGGCGATGACGTCACGGAGTGCACGGGCGGTGCACGCGGCCTGACGGATGCGGATCTCGCGCGTGCCTACAAATCGCAGGTCGATCCTCGGCTCAACGCGGAACAAGCGCTGGAGCTGGCCATGCGTGTCGCGGATCTCGCCCGCGAGGCGCGAAGCAGGAAGTAATCAGCGGTGGCGCTGGTGCGCGTAGAACTGCTCGATCTCCGCCGATGTCGCACACCTCGATTCACCTGGCGATAAGCCTTCCAGCGTCCAACGACCCACGCTCCATCGAATCAATCGCAGCGTGGGATGCCCGACCGCTGCAGTCATTCGCCGCACCTGCCGGTTGCGCCCTTCGCGGATCGTGAGCGCGAGCCACTGTGTGGGTATTTCCTTACGGTAGCGAATGGGCGGCGTTCGCGGCCAGAGCCACTTGGGCTCCTCGATCAGTTCTGCCTGCGCGGGTTGAGTCGGCCCGTCGTTGAGCATCACTCCGGATCGCAGTGCTGCCAGTGCCTGTCCGTCGGGAACGTTTTCCACCTGCGTGTAGTAGGTTTTCGCAACTTTCCATCGCGGATGACTCAGCCGGGCTTGCAGAGCGCCGTCATCGGTCAAGAGCACGAGACCTTCGCTGTCGTAGTCCAAGCGTCCAGCGGGATACAGGTTCGGCGCGTGTACGAGATCAGCCAGCGTGGCGCGGCCATCCGAACTCGTGAACTGCGTGAGCACTTGGAAAGGCTTGTTGATCAGCAGAAGCGAGCTCATGGCAGTTCCGTTTCCACGCTGCTCTGCACGAGGATGACGAAGCGCTGAACCGCTGCGGAGTGTTCGCTGCTGCGACAGGCGAGGATCAGGGGAGCTCGCAGGGGTGGATCATCAGCAAGGGGGCGATACGCCACGCCATCCATCTGCAGTCGATTGAGGGATTCGGGAACGATAGACACACCCAGGCCGGCAGCGACGAGATTGAGCGTCGAGAGAATGCGCGGCGCCTCTTGACCCACTCGGGGGCTGAAACCTGCACCCCGACAGGCCGTGATAATGGCGTCGTAGAGACCGGGGCCGCCGGGTCGTTTGTAGAGAATGAAGGTTTCGTTCGCGAGCTGACTCAAGGGGAGCGGTGAGGAGGAATTCGCCAAAGCGTGGCCTGCTGGCAAAGCCACGATCATGGATTCCTCGAGCAGCGGGCGGACTACCAATCCCGCGATGTCGGCCACAGGTGAACGGATGAATGCCGCGTCGATCGTCTCATTGCGGAGCCCCTGGACCAGCTCGCTGCTCCCACTCTCTTCCAGGGCCAGAGATACCAGTGGGGTCAACTCGCGAAAGGCGCGAATGATGCGGGGCACAAAGGGATGAAAGGGCGTGGAGCTGGTAAAGCCGATCACCAGCCGGCCTTGTTCACCTCTGGCCGTGCGGCGGGTGGCCGCGGCAGCTCGCTCAACCTGCTCGAAGACTCCCCGTGCATGGTCCAGAAGTGCTTGGCCCGCGGGTGTGAGCTCCACCCCCCGAGGCACCCGCCGGAACAACTGGACATCGAGTTCCCGTTCGAGCTGACGGATCTGGAGGCTCAAAGGGGGCTGCTGGATGCCCAGGCGCTCGGCCGCGCGGGTGATATGGCCCTCTTCAGCGACCGTAATGAAGTACCGGAGGTGGCGTAGCTCTATATGCATATCTATGAAGTATGAACCAGAGACACTTCATATATTTTACGCATGAAGATCGAAGAGGTAAGTTGCGACCCAGTCTCTGATCTCTCTGTAGGAGTATCTGCGTGTCGAACTATGCAAGCGTTGCCGATCAAGCCGGCGCGGTGATCGCCAAGAACGGCCCGAGCTGGAGCGCCATCAACCCCGAATATGTGGCGCGCATGCGCCTGCAGAACCGCTTCAAAACAGGTCTGGATATCGCCCGCTATACGGCGAAGGTCATGCGTGAGGACATGGCCGCTTATGACAAGGATGCCAGCCAATACACCCAATCGCTGGGCTGCTGGCATGGCTTCATCGGGCAGCAGAAGCTGATCTCGATCAAGAAGCACCACGGTTCGACGAAGCGTCGCTATTTGTATCTGTCCGGCTGGATGGTCGCCGCGCTGCGTTCTGATTTCGGCCCGCTACCCGATCAGTCGATGCACGAAAAGACTTCGGTGTCGTCGCTGATCGAAGAGCTGTACACCTTCTTGCGTCAGGCAGACGCGCGCGAGCTCGGCGGTCTCTTCCGCGACCTGGATGCGGCGCGTAGCGCCAAGGACAGCGCCAAGGAAAAGGACGTGCTGAGCCGCATCGACAATTTCCAGACGCACGTGGTGCCCATCATCGCGGACATCGATGCCGGCTTCGGTAACGCCGAAGCGACTTACCTATTGGCCAAGAAGATGATCGAAGCGGGTGCTTGCTGCATCCAGATCGAAAACCAGGTGTCCGACGAAAAGCAATGCGGTCACCAGGATGGCAAGGTCACCGTGCCGCACGAGGACTTCCTCGCCAAGATCCGCGCCGTGCGTTATGCGTTCATGGAGCTCGGCGTCGATGACGGCGTGATCGTTGCCCGCACCGATTCTCTGGGCGCCGGCCTGACGAAGCAGATCGCCTTCACCCGTGAGCCGGGCGATCTCGGCGACCAGTACAACAGCTTCCTCGATTGCGAGGAGGTGTCGCCCGCCGCCATGAAGAACGGCGACGTGATCATCAACCGCGGTGGCAAGCTCCTGCGTCCCAAGCGCCTACCGAGCAACCTGTTCCAGTTCCGCACCGGCACGGGTGAAGACCGTTGCGTGCTCGACTGCATCACCAGTTTGCAGAACGGCGCCGATCTCTTGTGGATCGAAACCGAGAAGCCGCACATCGGCCAGATCAAGGGCATGGTCGATCGTATCCGCAAGGCCGTGCCGAACGCCAAGCTGGTCTACAACAACAGCCCGTCGTTCAACTGGACGCTGAACTTCCGTCAGCAGGTGTTCGATGCGTGGAGCAAGGATGGCAAGGACGTCTCGAAGTACGATCGCGCGAAGCTGATGAGCGCCGAGTACGACGCATCCGAGCTGTCGAAGGAAGCGGATCGCCGCATTCAGAACTTCCAGCGCGATGCATCGCGCGATGCCGGCATCTTCCATCACTTGATCACGCTGCCGACGTACCACACGGCTGCGTTGTCCACGGACAATCTGGCGAAGGGGTACTTCGGCGAAGACGGGATGCTGGCGTATGTTGCCGGCGTACAGCGCAAGGAGATCCGTGAGGGTATTGCGTGCGTCAAGCATCAGAACATGTCCGGCTCGGACATCGGGGATGATCACAAGGAATACTTCGCTGGCGAAGCTGCGCTCAAGGCGGGCGGCGTGCACAACACGATGAATCAGTTCTAAGACGCGGCGTACTCGCTCGAACGGCCCGGTGGCGCAAGCTGCCGGGCCGTTTGCATTTCTGCGCCTGCGGGGTTGCTAGTCGGCTAGTCTGCTAGCCAGAAGTTCTGAACTCGTTCTGGCTAGCCGACTAGCAAGCTAGCAGACTAGCTGCCCTATGAAGCCATTACCTAAAGCCGTCTTCGATCGCACCTGCCGCGACTGCCCGCGACTCGCGCAGTTTCTGGATGAGTCGCAGAAGAGGTTTCCCGATTACTACTGTGCCCCCGTGCCACCGTTTGGCGATGCGCAGCCGCGATTGTTGATCGTTGGGCTTGCGCCTGGTCTGCATGGTGCGAATGCGAGCGGCCGTCCCTTCACGGGCGATCATGCAGGACTCATTCTTTATCGCACGCTGCATCGCTTCGGTTTTGCGTCTAAGCCAGAATCGTTGCATGTGCGCGATGGTTTGGAGTTGCTTGGTGCTCGCATCACGAACGCAGTGAAATGCGTGCCGCCCGAGAACAAGCCGCTGCCGGTCGAGATCAAGAACTGCAATCGCTACCTGGCTGCGGAGCTACAAACGTTGCCGAGCCATGTCGTGTTGTTGGCATTGGGTCGCATCGCTCACGAAGCGATCTTGCGGGCGTTCGAATTGAGGACCAAGCCGTACACGTTTGCTCATGGGGCGCAGTTCGAGCTACCCAGCGGGCACGTGCTCATCGACTCGTATCACTGCAGTCGTTACAACACGCAGACGGGAAGGCTGACGGAGGAGATGTTTGAGTCGGTGTTCGAGAGGGCTAGGAGGGCGCTGGGCTAGGAGGGCGCTGGCCAGAACAAAATCTTGTTTCTCCGTTCGCGCTGAGCGGAGTCGAAGCGAGCCTCCAGAAGTCCTAACCTTCTTGCCCGAGCCCTCCTAGCCCAACGCCGTCCTGGCCCTCGTACAATGTGGCAATGCCCCTATTCGACCCCAAACCCTTCCTAGCCAACGTCAGCACCCGCCCCGGCG
>CBJNAT010000263.1:0-5093 GCA_966434585.1 uncultured Gammaproteobacteria bacterium
GGTCATCGGTTTCCGCCGTGAAAACAGCGCGCATCGAGCCGCGGAACTGCTGCGTGCACGGATCAGAACGCGCACGTGCATCGTGCGTGACGGTCGCGAGCAGACGTTGCCCGTGGAAGAGATCGTGCCGGGCGATATCGTTCTGCTCAACGCGGGCAGCCTGGTGCCGGCCGATGCTCGCATCCTCGAGGCGACCGATTGTTATGTGAGCGAAGCGGGCTTGACCGGCGAGAGCTTCCCCGTTCGCAAGATGCCCGGCGAGCTGCCCGAAACGACGCCGCTCGCGCATCGCACGAACTGTTTGCATCTGGGTACGAATGTGCGCAGCGGCACTGTGCGTGCTGTGGTCGTTGCGACGGGCGAAGCGACTCAGTACGGCGCGATTGCGGAGCGGCTGCGGCTGCGTCCGCCGGAAACGGATTTCGATCGCTCCATGCGACGCTTTGGCTACCTGCTCACGAGCGCGATGTTGGTGATCGTGCTCGTGGTGTTTGCTGCTCATATGCTGGCCGAACGCCCGGTCATCGAGACGTTGTTGTTCTCGGTGGCGCTCGCCGTAGGTTTGAGTCCCGAACTGCTGCCGGCCATCTTGAGTGTGAATCTCGCGAGAGGTGCTGCGACCCTGGCCCGTGAAGGCGTCCTCGTGCGGCGGCTCAGTGCCATCGAGAACCTCGGCAGCATGGATGTGCTGTGCACGGACAAGACGGGCACGCTGACCGAGGGGGTCGTGAGGCTGCACTTAGCGGTGGACGTGAGCGGTGTTCCGAGCGGTGCAGTGCTCGAGCTCGCCGCGCTGAATGCCGCGCTCGAGACTGGATTTGCGAGTCCGCTAGACGATGCGATCGTCGCGGCGAGAACTGCGGATCTGACGAACGTTCGCAAGTTGGCCGAAGTGCCGTTCGATTTCGTTCGCAAGCGCGTCAGCGTCGTCATCGAGCGCGGCGAGCGCATCGAGCTGATCGTCAAAGGCGCACACGCCCACGTGCTGGACGCCTGTACGCATCTCGGCGATGGGCAACCGTTGGCTGCGACGGATCGGCAGGGCATGGAGGCTCGCCTCGCGGCATGGAGTCGGGATGGCCTGCGCGTGCTGGCAGTGGCGCATCGCGAGCTGCCTCGCAAGGATCACTACGACAGGACAGATGAGTCTGGGCTGCGCTTTGCCGGCTGGCTCCTCTTTCTCGATCGGCCGAAAGAGGGTGCGGCAGAAGCAATTGCTGCGCTGAAAACGCTGGGCGTAGACGTCAAGGTGATCACCGGCGATGCGCGTGCCGTGGCCGAGCACGTCGCCCGGCTCGTGGGGATTGCGCCTAATCGGACATTGACGGGTTTGCAGTTGGATGAGCTGCATGACGATGCGTTGTGGCGCGAGGCCGAGCGCACGCAGCTCTTCGTCGAAGTCGATCCGAACCAGAAGGAGCGCATCATTCTCGCGCTGAAGAAGACGGGCCACGTGGTCGGCTTCTTGGGCGATGGCGTGAACGATGCGCCAGCCATGCACGCAGCCGACACGAGCTTGTCCGTGGAACAAGCAGTGGATGTTGCGCGTGAAGCGGCCGACTTCGTGCTACTCGAGCGCAATCTCAATGTGATTCGCCGCGGTATCGTCGAAGGCCGCACGACCTTCGCCAACACACTCAAGTACGTGCTGACGACGACGAGTGCGAATCTCGGCAACATGCTGAGCATGGCAGTCGCCTCGCTGTTCCTGCCGTTTCTGCCGCTGCTCGCCGGACAGATCCTACTCAACAACTTTCTGTCGGATATCCCCGCGCTTGGCATCGCCAATGATGCGGTCGATGCCGAGCAGATCGAGCAGCCGCGCCATTGGGACATGAAGTTCATCGGCCGCTACATGGTCGAGTTCGGCGCGTTGAGCTCACTGTTCGATGTGCTGACGTTCGCGTTGCTGCTAGCCGTGTTTAATGCAACGCCGGAACTGTTTCGCAGCGGCTGGTTCGTGGAATCACTGCTGACGGAGCTCGTCATCGCACTCGTGATCAGAACGCGCCGCCCTTTCTACCGCAGCCGCCCAGGCAATCTGCTGCTCGGCTCCACGTTGCTGCTGATCCCGATCACGCTCGCGATACCGTATCTGCCGTATGCGAGTGTGCTGGGCTTCGTGCCGTTACCCGGCGCGTTAACCGCGGCGCTCCTGGCGATTACGGCGATGTACATCGTCGCGACGGAGGTGCTCAAACGCTGGTTCTATCGATCGGAGCGGCGTTCATGATGCGTGGAGGACGCTCGTTGCGCTATCGTCAGCGCGTCTCGAGCCAGAGGGCACATCGGCGGTGATCGACTATCTCGCGCAGCTCACCAAGGGCAAGATCGTCCTGTGGTGCTACTTGATCTGGTACTGCGTCGTCGTGTTCTTCTACTTCGATCCCACGCCGCGGATTTGGATCAACTCGCTGGGCATCAGCGTCGTTATCGGCTTCGCACTCCTTCTGAGCGTCAGCAAGCCGCCGCCCACGAGCGCTGGCCGCTGGCAAACGATCCGGCTGTTTCTGATGCCCTTCTGCGTGTCGAGCTTCTCATCGCTCATCAAAGGACATGGCTTCACGCTCGTCATCCCGCCGAAGGCGAAGGAGGTCATCGCGGCCGTGATCGCATGCACCGCGTTCATTGGGGTTGTGTCGGTCGCGAGGTGGGCAACGAGGGTGACCGGCGCTCGCCCGCATTCCAGTGTGGTGAGAGAATGAATGACACGACTCGAATCCTCGTGTTTCACGGAGACACACAATGACAAGAACACCGGTTGCTGCTGCAAGAGACGTCAAGGAGGGCGAGCTGTGCCAGGTGAAGGTCGATGGCAAGCCCGTGCTGCTCTCGCGCGTGAAGGGGAAAGTCTGCGCGTTCTCCGCGAAATGCCCGCACATCGACCTGTCGCTCGCAAAGGGCAAGGTGGACAAGGGCGTGATTCGCTGTCCGTTCCACGGTTCGCGCTTCGATATGGCCAGCGGTGCGAATCTGGACTGGGCGAACGCCGTTGCTGGACTTTCGATGCCCAAGTGGAGTCATGGTCTGTTGGCCATGGGCAATAAACCGGCCCCTCTCGAGATGTACAAGGCCGAAGAGCGTGACGGCTCGATTTTTATTGAGTAGTGCGTCGGGGAAAGACGCATGAGGCTGCCGAGTCTTCCGGATGGGCGGTTCGGCGCCATGCGCAGATAGTTCGCCACAGACATCCCAATATGTGAGTGGCTGCTTTATGACTTTACCCATCGCATCGCGGCATCCCGCGGGCACACGCGAGCTGCGCTACGACTTTGCGTTCGCCGATCGCGATCACGACGGCCGTATCGATTACCGGGAGTTCGTGCAACTGCTGATGACGCTCGATGCGCAAATGACCGCGGACGAGCTGCGAATCGGCTTCAGCGAGGTCGATACCAATCACGATGGCCTGATCGACGTGCACGAGTTCATTGAGTGGTGGACGTCGGACTGAGGAGCGCTGTCACGTCCTCGTCGGTCGTCTCGGAAAAATCCCGATACCACTGACCGACTGCCTCGAAGAACTCGGGTTTCAGTACGCAATGGACCTCGTCGGCTTCAGACTCGAGCAGGCCGAGAGCCGAGTCCGACGCCACCGGTAATGCAGCGACAATTTGCCGTGCACCCGCTGCCCGTAGCGCGCGGATTGCCACGCGCATGCTCGCGCCCGTGGCGGCGCCATCATCCACGAGGATGATCGTGCGGTTCTTCACGTCCAGCGGTGCACGTCGGCCTCGATACAGCAGCTCGCGGCGGGTGAGTTCCTGGCGCTGCCTGTTCACGACCTCCTCGAGCTCCGCAGCGGGAAAGAACGACACGAGCTCGTCGTTCCACACGATCGACCCACCGGAGGCGATGGCGCCTACCGCCAGTTCCGGTTGTGTCGGAGCGCCGATCTTGCGCACGATGAGCACGTCGAGAGGAAGATGCAGCGTCCGTGCAACTTCGTGCGCCACCGGCACTCCGCCACGCGGTAGTCCCAGAACGAGCGTATCGGCTGCATCGGCGTACTCGTGCAGGAGCTTCGCGAGCTCCTTCCCGGCGTGTATTCGATCGCGAAAGGTGTGCATGGGAACCTCCCGACCGACGACTGTCCGCGCAAGCAAGTCATAGAGCAATGGCCGGTAACCCGCAATTCGGTGCGCAGATCTCCCGTGCGGATGTGCAAAGCATCTGTGCCGCGCTCGGTTCCGGCGAGGAGCAT
Source organism: uncultured Gammaproteobacteria bacterium (assembly GCA_966434585.1). GTDB lineage: Bacteria > Pseudomonadota > Gammaproteobacteria > Steroidobacterales > Steroidobacteraceae > DATELY01. Next base: position 4,205 of record CBJNAT010000263.1, read on the forward strand.
GGTGCGCGCTCGGAGATCATCGAGACGCACTTCGCTTGGGTCATCCTGGTTGGACGCCATGCCTACAAGCTCAAGAAGGCCGTCGCCATTCAGGGTTTCGATTTGCGCACCGCCGATGCACGCCGCGAGAGCTGCGAGCAGGAGTTGCGGCTCAACCACGCACTGGCGCCGGGGATCTATCTAGATATGATCCCGTTGCTGCGCGCGGTCAATGGACACTTCCGAATAGATGGCTCCGGCGACTGCGTCGACTGGCTCTTGCGGATGAAGCGCCTGCATCGCGCAGCGATGCTCGACGCGCGACTGCGGGAGCGTGCTGCCGAGCGGAGCGACGTCGTGGCGTTCGCGAACTTGCTGGCGCGTTTCTATTGCAGTCTGACGAGTGCATTGCCCGCCACTGTCAGCTTCGAGCAACGGATCTTGCGGCAGATTGACGACAACGAGTCGGAGCTGCTGAGTGCGGAGTTGTCGCTGCCGGCCGAGCTGGTCAGGGACCTCGCAGACTTGCAGCGAATGGCTCACGCTGCACTCGTGCCTGAGCTAAAGACGAGACACGCACGAGGCCGAATCGTGGAGGTGCATGGCGATCTTCGCCCTGAACACATCTACCTCGGCTCTCCGCCTTGCGTCATCGACAGGCTGGAGTTCTCGCGGGACTTGCGCACGATGGACCCCTGCGAAGAACTGGCGTTCTTGCACGTCGAATGCGCGCACGCCGGACAAGCGTGGATTGCCGATCTCGTGCTCGAGACGTATCTGCAGCGCTCTTCAGAGCATGTCTCGCAAGAGCTCATGTGTCTTTATGCGAGCCATCGCGCGGTGACACGCGCGAAAGTAACCGCGTGGCACCTGCGCGATTCGGCTGTGCGTCACAGTGGCCCTTGGGTCG
>CBJNAT010000264.1:0-5090 GCA_966434585.1 uncultured Gammaproteobacteria bacterium
GTGTCGATGAAGCGTTGATAATCGCCATACACCGTGCGCATCTGGCCGGGCCAGCTGTCGGCGAGCACGAGGTTACCTTCGGCTGCGCCGGTGAGCACCTTGCCTTCGCCATCCACGATCTCGGGCTTCACACCGAAGAACGGCAGTGTCGCCGAGCCCGGCTTCAACGCGGTTGCGCCCGGCAAGGGTGTGATGAGCGCGCCGCCTGTTTCCGTTTGCCACCAGGTGTCGACGATGGGGGAGCGCTGATCGCCGACCACTCGGTAGTACCACTCCCACGCTTCCGGATTGATAGGCTCGCCCACCGTGCCGAGCAGGCGTAGCGACTTGCGTGACCACGCCTTGACCGGTGCATCGCCTTCGCGCATGAGCGCGCGAATCGCGGTAGGCGCCGTATAGAAGATCGTGACGCCGAGCTTGTCGATGCTGTGCCAGAAGCGGCTCGCATCGGGATAGTTCGGCACACCTTCGAACAACACAGTGGTCGCCCCGTTCGCGAGCGGTCCATACACGACGTACGTGTGACCGGTGACCCAGCCCACATCGGCGGTACACCAGAAGATGTCGTCCTCGCGCAGATCGAACACGATCTCGTGCGTCAGCGACGCATAGACGAGGTAGCCGCCGCTCGTGTGCAACACGCCTTTCGGCTTACCCGTCGAGCCGGACGTGTAGAGGATGAACAAGGGATCTTCGGCATCCATCGGCTCGGGCGGACACTCTTTCGGCTGTTGTGCCGCGAGGGGCTCGTAGAACTGATCGCGACCTGGCTGCATGGGCACGTTCGAGCCGAGACGGCGCACGACCAGTACGTGCTTCACCGTTGCGGCGGCCGGACTCTTGAGAGCGGTATCGACATTGGCTTTCAGCGGAATGCGTTTGCCGCCGCGCAGGCCTTCATCCGCCGTGATGACGATCGTGGAGCCGCAGTCTGCGATGCGTCCCGCCAGCGACTCGGGCGAGAAGCCTCCGAACACCACGGAATGCACGGCTCCGATGCGTGCGCAGGCGAGCATTGCCACGGCCGCTTCCGGGATCATCGGCAAGTAGATGGTGACGCGATCGCCCTTCTTCACGCCGAGCGATTTCAATGCGTTTGCACACTGGCACACGCGCTCATACAACTCGCGGTACGTGATGCGCTCGGACAGCCGCGGATCGTCGCCTTCCCAAACGATCGCGATCTTGTCGGCGCGTTTGGCGAGATGGCGATCGAGGCAGTTCGCAGCCACGTTGAGCTGGCCGTCGTAAAACCAGCGAATGCGGAAGTCATGCGCGTCGAAGCTGACGTCCTTCACTTTCGTGTACGGCTTGAGCCAATCGAGCCGGCGTCCCATTCGGGCCCAGAAACCTTGCGGGTCGGTCACGGACTCCTGGTAGAGGCGCTCATAATCGGGACGCTTGATGCTCGCCAATGCGGCAAACGACTCGACCACCGGGTGGACTGTGCTGCTCATGAGGGTCGTTCTCGTCGATGTCGGTGGTGGCGCGTCGCTTCAGACAGCGCGTTTGCGTTTGAATACGTAGCGCTGGCCGTCGCTCTTGTTGGTCTGCGTCATTTCGTCATTGCCGCGGAATTCGATGATGCTGGTCTTTGGCCCGACGATGTCGACGGTGATCTCGTTACCGTTCAACACGTACGGCGTCGGCGGCACGCCCGGCATGGTGACTGTGGTTGGCGTGTACTGCACTTCCACCGTGACCCCATTCTCGGTGTATTGCCATATGCCGACCAGCTTCCTGCGCACTGTCTCCGTGGTGGCCGTCGCGGTCTGCGGCGTGTTCGCAGTCGTGCCCGACGATGCGCATGCGGCCAGCAGTGTCGCGACCATCACGCTCACGAGAAGCTGTCGTGCGATGCGGCCCGTCATGAAAAACCCGATCAAACCAATGCGGCCCTAATCCGCTCGGCGTGTTGCGCGAGCACTGCCTTGTCCGCGAAGCCGCGCGCATGCAGGCGCATCTCCACGCCCTCGTACATCGGGATGATGTGAAAGTGGATGTGGAACACGGTTTGACCTGCCGCGGGCCGGCTGAACTGCATCAGCCGCACGCCGTCGGGGTTGAACGCCGTTGCCACTGCCTTCGCGATGCGTTGAGTGGTCTTGATCAATTCGGCAAGCACATCGGGCGACACGTCGAACAGATCCTCTGCCTCGGATTTCGGAATCACCAGCGTGTGGCCCTCGGTCTGCGGCATGGCATCCATGAAGGCGAGCGCGCGAGCGTCCTCATACACCTTCGCGGCAGGAATCTCGCCGCGCAGAATCTTTGCGAAGATATTGTTCGTGTCGTAAGCCATGGGCAAACCTCTAAATACCAGCGCGGGACAAAGCTTCGACCACGCCGCGGATTGTAGCGCTCAAGCTCGGGTGCTCGGCTTCGAACTCCACCGCAACTGCTTCCATGCGCTCGGGCAGCGAAGCGGTGCCGCTCACCCGTTCGCTGCCGTTCGATTCGAGCAGGCGCGTGATGTCGCCCAGCAATGTGACGAGCAGCATCTTCGATTGCTCATCGACATGGGTGGCACGCGCGAGTTCCTCGTGCAGGCTAACGAGCTGTTGATGCAGTGGCGTGCTCATCGAATCTCCTCGTTGTGCAGCTTTGCCGCAAGCTGCTCGCGATAGGCGTTCTCCACGGCCAAGGATTCTGCACGGGGAAGACGTTGCCGGCCAAGGTGGGCGTGCGCCGCGGAGGTAGGCATTCTTCCCAGTCGGCGAGTGCCTCAGGTGCCACGCGGCTTAGCGCGCGCTGTCGCTTGCGCGGCGCGCGGATCGTCCGGCCAATAATGGCGCGGGTAACGGCCCTTCAGCTCGCGTTTGACGTCCGCATAGCCCGTGGCCCAAAAGCTGGCGAGATCCTGTGTCAGTTGCACGGGTCGATGAGCAGGCGACAACAGATGCAATGTGAGCGGCACGCGCCCGCTGCCCACGCGCGGTGTCTCCTGCATGCCGAACACCTCCTGCAAGCGCACGGCTACGAAAGGTCGCTCTGTCGAGTAGTCGATGGGAATAGTTGAGCCGCTGGGCACCTCGAGGTGCGTGGGTGCGAACGCATCCAGCTGACGCTGGCGCTCGTAGGGCAGCTGCGAGCGGAGGATTTGCTCGAGGTCCAGTCGCGACAGGTGTTCGGCCCGAGTGATCCCATCGAGCCACGGTGCGAGCCACTCCTCGAGATGTGCGAGCAGCGCTGCATCGTTGACGTCGGGCCACTCACCGTGCGGATCGAGTCGATGGGCGAACGCGAGACGATTGCGGAGGCGATTTGCCTCCTTCGTCCAGGGCAGCGCTGCAAGACCGAGCTCGCGAACCCCGGCGAGCAGGGCTGCTGTGACACGTTCCACGTCCGGCCGCTCGAGCCGCCGTTCTTCGATGAGAATCGCTCCGAACCATTGTTCGCGGCGCGCGAGCACTGCGCGCTGCTGCGAATCCCATTCGATGCGTTCGCGCTCAGCGAAATGCCCGGCGAATTCTTCGCGCAAGGTTTGCAGATCGATCGGTGCCGCGAGCCGGATCCGAGCCTCGCGGTCTTTCAGATCGAGTGCCGCGATGACAAGGAATTCGGCTTCTGAAAGCGATTGCGCCTGCGCGATGAATGCGCCGCGGCCATTTGCCATCAGGAACCGCCCCCGTTCGCTGCGCCGGCGCGCGACGCGGTCAGGGTAGGCATAGGCGAGGAGTGCGCCCACTTCCGGATCCGCTCCCCCGCTGGTGTCACGTGACAAGCGCGCCTGCAATTGCTTGGCGGTACGCCGCACGCGCTGCCGTGTGCCTTCATCGATACGCGCGTTCCTGACACTCCCGGGTGCACGCAACGCATCCACACGCGTGCGCAAGTCGACGTCCTCATCGGGTGTTTCGGCGCGCAATAGATCGCGTTCTTCGAGCAGGGCTGCCAGCTCGCACGCGCGCGCCGATGCCTCTGCTTCAGCGCCTCGCAGCACCATATGTGCCAGACGCGGGTGCAGCCCGAGCCTGGCGAGCGCTCGGCCGTGAGCGGTGATGGCGCCGGATGCATCGAGTGCTTCGAGCTCGCGCAGCAGATCGCGTGCTTGTGCGAATGCGGCACCCGGCGGGGGATCGAGCCAGCGCAGCTCAGCGGGATCGCGCACGCCCCACGCCGCGAGCTCGAGTGCGAGCGGCGCGAGATCGACTTCCTGGATCTCGGCCGGCGTATGGGCAAGAAGGGTGGCGTGTTCGGCCTGCGTCCAAAGGCGATAGCAAATGCCAGCCGCGACACGACCGGCGCGACCTGCGCGTTGGTCGGCCGACGCGCGCGAAATACGCAGTGCTTCCAAGCGGTTCATCGCAGTGGCCGGATCGAAACGCATGCGGCGCTCCCAGCCACTGTCGATCACGACGCGCACGCCCTCGATCGTGAGGCTCGTCTCGGCGATGTTGGTGGCGAGCACGATCTTGCGTTGTCCGATCGGTGCGGGTTGCAGCGCGCGGTCCTGAGCCGCGGGATCGAGCTCGCCGTAGAGTGGGAGCACGACAGTGCCCCGCGGCAGACCTGTCCTGAGGGAAGTCGAAGGGTCCTGTGCTTCGAGTAAGGATTGCGTGCGGCGGATTTCGGCTTGGCCAGGCAGGAAGGCAAGCACGTCGCCGGAGTGTGCGGCGATCGCATCCGTCACTGTGCGACTGAGCGATGCCGGAAGCTCACGCAAGTCGCGCGAGCTGCGCACGGCGTATTGCACGTCGACGGGGAAGGTGCGGCCCTGCGTGCTCACGATCGCCGCATCGTGCAGCAACTTTGCAACAGGCTGGCTGGCGAGCGTTGCGGACATCACCAGCAATCGCAGGTCTTCCCGCAGCACGCTCTGTGTGTCTAGACACAGCGCGAGGCCGAGATCGGCTTGCAGGTTGCGCTCGTGAAACTCATCGAAGATCACGATGGCGATGTCTTCGATGGCCGCGTTCTGCTGCAGCATGCGCGTGAGAATGCCTTCCGTGACCACTTCGATGCGCGTCGCGGCACTCACTCGGCTTTCCAGCCGCGTGCGAAAGCCGACCGTATGACCGACGCGCTCGCCGAGAAGGTGCGACATGCGCGTGGCAACGGCGCGTGCGGCGAGCCGACGCGGTTCGAGC
>CBJNAT010000265.1:0-5083 GCA_966434585.1 uncultured Gammaproteobacteria bacterium
TGCCGATCGTGCTCGCGTACACGGCCTGGGTGTATCGCGTGCTGCGCGGCCGCGTAGAACCCGCTCACATCGATGCAAACAGGAATGCGTACTGAGTAACGAGCATGTGGTACTTCTCCTGGGTCTTGGGTCTCGGCCTCGCCTGCGCCTTCGCCATCCTGAATGCAATGTGGCTCGAGCTGCTATCGGATTATCAGGAGGGCAGGGCGGTCGAACCGCCGCCCGCACCGCCGGTGCTCGAAGAGCATTAATCAGCCCAATGCGGCGCGCTCCAGCAACGCAACCGATTTGACCTGCACCCACACATCCCGGCCCGGTGCAATGCCGATTCCCGCTGCGGAGCGCCGGGTCAGCTGCGCGAGTAGCAAGTCATTCCCGAGGCGCACGCGCACGAGCATCAAACCGGGATGCTCGTCATCGCCGATCGCATCGACGGTTGCACGCAACACGTTCTGGATGCTGCTCGGCGCCGGCTCCTGAGTGGCGAGACTCACATCGCGCGCCAATACGCGTACTCGCACCCGGTGGCCCACCGGCAGCTCGCACGCGCGAGTCCATAAGCTGCCCGCGGTGAAATCGACACGCATGAGCTGCCATTCGCCGTCGATCGCGCCCACTGTGGCATCGATGATCGTGGCTGTTTCCTCGCCCAGCTTGATCGGCAGATCGAGCCGCGCGAGCGTTGCGGCGAGCGGACCATGAGCCAGCACGCGGCCGGCTCGCATCGCAACGAGGTAATCGGCGATTCGTGCCACTTCGTCGGGCGCGTGACTCACGTACAGCACGGGAATGTCCAACTCGTCGTGCAGTCGTTCCAGAAAAGGTAGGATTTCCAGCTTGCGCGGCACATCGAGCGATGCCAAGGGTTCGTCCATCAAGAGCAGTCGCGGGTTGACGGCTAGCGCTCGCGCGATACCCACGCGTTGGCGCTCGCCGCCGGACAACTGGTGGGGCCTGCGATCGAGCAGAGCGCCGATGCCGAGCAGTTCGATGGCGTGCTCGAGACTCATGCGTCGCGCGTCGGGCAGACGTTTCTGTCCGTAGAGTAGATTGCCTTTGACGCTCAAGTGCGAAAACAGGCTCGCTTCCTGGAATACGTAACCGATCGAGCGGCGATGCGTCGGCAGCCAACGACTTTCGTCTTGCCAGACTTCACCGTTGACGCGCAGATAACCGTTCTGCGCGCGCTCCAGACCGGCAACGCAGCGTAACAACGTCGTCTTGCCGGCCCCGGATTCGCCGAACAGCGCAATAACGCCACGCGCCGGCAACTCGAGATCGACATCGAGCACGAATTCAGATCGGCTCAAGTTGAACCGCGCATGGATGCCCGCTTGCGATGTCATGCGATCACGCTCGCTTGTGGACTTGGGGGCGGCATGCATACACCGCCAACAGCACAACGAAGGAGAAGATCAGCAGAACCGCCGCTAAGCGATGCGCCTGCGCATAGTCGAGCGCCTCCACGTAATCGTAGATCTGAACCGAAGCGACCCGAGTGACACCGGGCAGGTTGCCGCCCACCATCAACACCACGCCGAACTCGCCGACAGTGTGCGCGAACGTGAGGATCGAAGCTGTGAGAAAGCCAGGCAATGCCAGCGGCGCGGCGACGGTGAAGAATGCATCGAGCGGTGAGGCACGCAACGTGGCTGCGACCTCCAGAGGACGCTCCCCAATCGTCTCGAATGCGCTTTGTAGCGGCTGCACCATGAAGGGCAACGAGTAGAGCACCGAAGCAATGACCAATCCGCCGAACGTGAAGGGTAACGGCTCGACGCCGAGTGCTTGAGTGAGGCGTCCCAGCGGGCCGTTCGGCCCCATCGCCAGCAGGAGATAGAAGCCCAGCACCGAGGGTGGTAGCACGAGCGGCAAAGCCACCGTGGCGCCGATCGGACCCTTCCACCGACTCTTCGTACGTGCGAGCCACCACGCGATCGGTGTACCGATGACGAGCAAGAGTAACGTGACGACGGCGGCCAGCCGGAGTGTCAGCGCGATCGTTTGCAGGTCGCTGTCGCTCAGTATCATGGGTGTGGCTCACGGTCTGGGCTCACGCGTCCGCCCGGCAACGCAAAGCCGTACCGGCGCAGCACCGCGCGTGCAAATGCGCCGTCCACGTAGTCCGCGAAGCGCTGCGCGAGTGTGCTGCCTGCCGCGCGCCGCATGACGATGAACCCCTGCTCGAGCGGCGCGTGAAGTTCTTCGGGGATCAGCCAGTAGCCGCCCTTGCGCGCGAGTGTCGGACTCCGCGCCAACGACAACGCGAGGATCGCCACCTGCGCGTTACCGGTCTGCACGAAGTGCGCGGCCTGCGCGACGTTCTCCCCGTACACGAGCTTCGGCTCGATCTGCTTCCACAGCCCAGCGGCTCGTAATGCCTCGACGGCACGCTGCCCGTAAGGGGCGTGTTGCGGATTGGCGATGGCGATGCGCTTGATGCGCGCGTCGGCAAGGCTCTGCAGAGTCATGTGTGTGGCATCGAGCTGTGCACTCCACAGTACGATGCGGCCGATGGCGTACAACTTGACGGTCGAGGCCGCCAAGCCGTCCTCGGCCAGTGCGCGCGGAAAGGCGATGTCAGCCGAGAAGTACACATCGAACGGCGCGCCCTGACGCAGTTGCGCATAGAACTTGCCGGACGAACCGTAGACGACATCGACTTGCTCGGTGGGCGAACTCCTTTCGAAGGCAGTGACGATCTCGTCGAGCGCAAATTTCAAGTCGGCTGCGGCGGCTATCGTGATCTTCTCCGCCTTCGCAGGTGCAACGAAACAACTCACGACGGCGATCAGCAACATTGCAAAGGTCTTCACATCGCACCTAATCGTTGACAGCCAGGAGCACATGGGATGACTTCACGATCGCGCAGCACGGGCTGCCTTCCTGTAGCTGCAGATCCTTCAACCCTGCCTCCGTGACGATCGCGATGAGCGTGCGAGTACCGGGCAGCTGCAGCCTTACCTCGCAGTTCACGGCGCCGTGCGTGATGCTCGAGATCGTGCCGCACAACCGGTTGCGTGCACTGATGCGAATATCGGGATCGGCAGCGAGCAGCACGAAGCTCGACTTGATCAGCGCGATGGCGGAACGTCCGCGACGCAGCCGCAGCTCCTGCACGGACTCGTTAGTGATATTCGCGAAGATCTCCAGGCCATCGCCCAGATCGAGCACGACATCCGCGTTCACCGCACCCTTACGAACCGTCTTGACGACGCCGCGCAACTGATTGCGAGCACTCGTCCGCAAGGTGAGCACCTGCAACAAGTCGCTCAGGCGCTGCGGATGGGGGATGTCCGCCTGCATGCGGGTAAGCACGCGTTCGTGCCCCGACTGCAGTTGCCGATACAGGGCGACCACTTGCCGCCCGTAGTCCGTAAGCCGGCTACCTCCACCATGCTGCCCACCCGTGGCGCGCAGCACGAGCGGCCGCTCCGCGAGATTGTTCATCGCATCCACCGCGTCCCACGCGCCTTTGTAGCTGAGACCCACAGACTTGGCGGCCTGAGTGATGGAGCCGAGCCGGTCGATGCTTTCCAGCAGATCGATGCGTTTACCGCTCAGAAAACGCTGACCGGCGCGCTCCAGGTGTAAACGGCCGATGATCCCGAGGGCGGGTGTGGAGCTGGTTTTCTTGCGAGATTTGCTCAATGGCGAGAGTCTGGTTACGTTATATAGACGGCTACATACCGGGTTTGACTTGGCTGGGTCAACTCGAGTGTGTTTGTGCGGATATTCCGTGAATGCCCTGTTTACGAGATGCCGTGATGGAGGCGACTGACTTCATCGTCGAGCATTCCCGTTCCGCTGAGACGCTTCAAGCAACCGCCAGCACCTCGCATAGTCGGAAAGAAAAATCTCGTTGACAGCCGTCACTTAACCGGCTGTATCGAAAAGCGGGGGCCACCTCATTACTTCAGTGGCCAATACTTGTGATGCGGATTTCGTCGGCCTTCAGGAGACGTTCTTCCAATATTGCGGCTGCGTGTGTTCCGTGCGCATTTGCATGCGTGCTAGTATGCGGATGACCTGAACTTGAATTCCAGGAACACCGCCGTGCCGCGACCCGCTGCCTCTGTAAGGAAGAAGTCGGTCAATCTTTCTTTGCGGGCTGATTTACTAGCCAGGGCCAAGCGCGCCAGGATTAACTTGTCCGCAGTTTTGGATCGCGCGGTGAGCCAGGAATTGGCGCAGCTTGAACAGCAAAGATGGCTGGCGGAGAACAAGGAAGCATTCGGTGCCTACAATGATCGAGTCGAGAAGCACGGGCTCTTCAGCGAGGGACAGCGAGGTTTTTGATGTCCGCAGCGCAGTTCGCGGTGTACGAGAACAATAATCCTGCATCGCGGCGACTGTATCCGTACCTCGTCGATTTGCAGGCGGAGTTGCTGGCGGACGTGCTTAGCACGCGCTTAGTTGCGCCGATCGCTCGCGCCGCGAGTATCAAGCGTCCGATCGTGGGCCTGACGCCAGTTGTACGCTTTCAGGACGCCGATTACGTTATCGATATTCCTCAAATGGCAGCGGTGGTCAGAAAAGCTTTGGGCGCGCCCATTGGTTCACTAGCGTTATATCGAAGTGACCTCATCAGGGCTATTGATCGCCTCGTTACAGGTAGTTGAATCTGTACGTCACGGTGAGTGCGAGGTGGCCACGCAAGACGGCAAGAGAAGTCGTGAGCTTCTGTACTTACTTTCCGGTGACGTGCAAGCACCTTCGGCGCTCGCGGGATGAGCGCAAAGCGGCCAGAATTCGCGCTTCGGCACCGAACAGCGACGAGGGGCACATGGCCAGCACTGTCAATGCGCCGAGCAACTTTCGTCGTGCGCCCGGCCTGCTCGACAAGGAGCGGACCGTCGCATCGCCCGGCTTCAACCGCTGGTTGGTGCCGCCAGCGGCGCTGGCGATTCACTTATCGATAGGCATGGCGTACGGGTTCAGCGTGTTCTGGCTGCAGCTTGCGCGTGCGATCGGAATCCAGCGACCCGTGACGTGCGGCGATGCCGGATTCCTGACCCTCGTCACGTCCACACGATGCGATTGGCCGATTTCCATGCTCGGCTGGACTTACACGCTGTTCTTC
>CBJNAT010000266.1:0-5080 GCA_966434585.1 uncultured Gammaproteobacteria bacterium
GCCCGTATTCGTGTTGGGCCATCCCGGTACGACGCAGCGCCTGTACACGCCCACGCAGCTCGCGTTCCAGCGCGACACGTCAGTACCGACTTACGTGTTCCTAAACGCGGAATACCGCGGTCGGCTCATCCAGTGGAGCAAGAGTGGCGAGGAGCCTGCGCGCATCGCGCAAGAACCGCTCAACTACACCGAGAACTCGTTGAAGGTCTTCCGTGGTTTCAGCAAAGCGCTGACCGACGGCAAGTTGCTCGATCTCAAGAACGCGGAGGTCGCGCACCTGCGCGAGCGTGCAGCTGCACGCCCCAACCTCGTGAGTGAGATCGACGCCGCGCAAGCCGATGTTGCCCAGGCCATGCAGACCTACCGCCAGCTCTTCAACCGCTACTACTTCCTCGAATACAGCGCGGGGTTCCACAGCGATCTGTTTGATTACGCGCATGCGCTCGTGCGTGCAGCGGCGGAACGCCAGCTGCCGAACGAGCAACGGCTGCGCGAGTACGCCGACTCGAATCTGCCGAAGGTGGCAGCGCAAGTGCGAGCGGAGGAGCCGATTTACCCCGAGCTGGAGGAACTGAGACTCTCTTACTCGCTCGACAAAATGCGTGAGTTTCTGGGGCCGGATGATCCGATGGTCCGCAAGCTCCTGGCGCAGGACTCACCGGACAGCCTGGCCCGGAAGCTGATCAGCGGCACGAAGCTGGGCGACGTGAACGTCCGTCAGCAGCTCTGGGACGGCGGTGCACAAGCGCTCGCGCAGTCGCAGGATCCGATGATCAGGCTCGCGCGCGACATCGATCCGGAAATGCGCGTCATTCGCAAAGCCTATGAGGACACCGTGCAAGCGCCGGTAGCCCGTGCACAGGAACGGCTCGCGAAAGTCCGCTTCGCAGTGCTGGGCACGAGCACGTATCCCGATGCGACGTTCACGTTGCGCGCCAGCTTCGGCAAGGTGGCTGGTTGGACCGAAAACGGTCTGGAGATCGCGCCATTCACGCATCTCGATCGCTTGTATGAACGCGCGACCGGCGCAAAGCCGTTCGCACTGCCGCAGGTCTGGCTCGATGCCAAGACCAAGCTCGATCCGAAGACACCCTTTAATTACACGACGACGAATGACATCGTCGGGGGCAACTCGGGCAGTCCTGTGATCGACGCGCAAGGCCGGCTCGTGGGACTCGCGTTCGACGGCAACCTCCACTCGATCGCAGGCAACTACGGCTACGATGCCGCCGTGAATCGCGCGATTGCCGTTCATCCAGCCATCATCATGACCGCGCTCGAGCACGTGTACGGGGCCAAGCAGATCGCAGCGGAGATTCGCGGCGAATGATCAGCTGCGAGTTGCGTATACAACGAAGCGAATCTGCAACTCGTCCTGCACCTGCACCGCACCCAGCGCAACGCTGAAGGGCTTGATGCCGAACTCGGTCTGCTTGATCGCGAAGGCTCCTTCGGCTTGCACATGCCGCTCATCGATCGCGATCTTGGCCGGGACCTGAACTTCACGCGTGACGCCTTTCAGCGTGATGGCCGCAACGATCGTCGGCTGCGGCAATTCGCCTTCAAGGCGAATCGAGCGCAGTGCGATGAAGGGGTGTTGCGCGCTGCCGAGTACTTCCTCGCGAAGCATGTTCGCACGCGTGCCCGCTTTGTCCTTCTCGGGAATATTCGGCGGGAAGTCTTCTCGACCGACTGCCAGGCGCGCATCGCTGTCGTCCACGACGATCTCGCCCACGGGAAATTTCATCTCGAACCCGGATCGCGCCAATGCCCGCGGTTGGATCCAGACGCGACCTTGCAGGGCTTTGACGCTCATCACGTGGTTGTGCCCGAGGCGCGCCATAGGCCCGCCGCGAAATACGAGCACGTGAGCATGGGATGCGGCTGGATCGAGCGTGTACAGCCGTGCGCCGGCCAATTGCGGTGCCGGCACTTCAGCGGGTCTTGCGGGCGGGGCCTCCACCACTCGAGGCCGCGGACATCCAGCAAGCAATACGACACTCGACAACAAGCAAATCAGGATTGCGCGCTGCATGGAGGCTCTCCGCTTAAGGCCTGCACGCAAAATACCGTAGACTCGATGCCAGCGTGTCAGGCGGGAGGTTTGCATGCCCATGCAATGGCGCAACAGCGCGGAGCGGTACGGTGTCGTGGCCCAACTCTTTCACTGGGTCATCGTCGTACTGATCGTCACTCAGTTCGTGCTGATCAATCAGGCCGAAGACTTGCCGCGTGGCATACAGCAACTTGCGGTCATGGCGCGGCACAAGTCCGTTGGCATGACGGTGCTCATGCTGGCTACGCTGCGCATACTGTGGCGCTTGGCCGCGGGCGTGGCGCCCGCATTACCGGACAAAACGCCTGGCTGGCAGCGGCTCAGCGCAAAGTTGACGCACGTTGCGTTATACGTCTTGCTGTTCGCGATGCCTTTGAGTGGCTGGCTCATGTCTTCGGCGCGGAACTTTCCGGTGAGCTGGTTCGGTGTGTTCACGTTCCCCGATTTGGTCGAGCCGAGCAAGCCAGTCTTCAACGCGATGCATGAGACCCATGAGGTGCTCGCGACGGCTTTGTTCGTGCTCGCCATCCTCCACATCGTGGCAGCGCTGAAACACCACTTCGTCGATCGCGACAATGTCTTGCGTCGCATGCTCCCCGTGAGGCTGAAATGAGACGACTCGTTCTGTTCTGCTGCAGCGCTGGATTGATGGCCGGCTGGGCCTACGCGGCGCAATGGCAGTCGTCGCCACCGCAAAGCAAGCTCACGTTCAATGGGCAGCAAGCGGGCGCCGAATTTCAGGGCCAATTCAAGCGCTTCACTGCAAAGGTGGCGTTCGATCCGGCCAAGCCGGCGGACTGCTCATTCGATGTGACGATCGATGTCGCATCGGTCGACTCGCAAGATCAGGAACGCGACGACACTTTGAAAAGCAGCGATCTCTTCGACGTGAAGCAGTTTCCGCAATCGCGCTACGTAGCGACGGGCTGCGCGGCGCAAGGCAAGCAGTTCATCAGTCAGGGCAAGCTGACGTTGCGCAACGTGAGCCGCGTGGTGCCGATCACCTTTACCTTCGATGGCAAGACGATGAAAGGCAGCGCGCAGTTGAAGCGACTGGACTTCGGCGTCGGTCAAGGTGAATGGAAGGACACGGAGTGGGTTGCGGATGGGGTGAAGATCGGGTTCGTGCTGCAAGTGGCACCGAGTGCCTAAAGCGGACCCGCGCCCGTCGAGATCAGCCACTCGTCTCCGCCAGCAGGCCTTCGATCATGCGTTCGGCCTGCTTCTGGTAACTCCCGCCGAACAGGTTGAAGTGATTCAGCACGTGGTAGAGCTGATACAGCACGCGTCGCGTTTGCGCGCCCGACGCAAGTGGCCATTCGCGCTCGTATGCGCGGTCGAAACTCGAGTGAAAGCCACCGAATAAGTGGCACATCGCGAGCTCCGCTTCGCGATCGGCGAAGTAAACGGCCGGGTCGAAGATCACCGGCTGGCCGCCTTCATCGCAGGCGCGATTGCCGGACCAGAGATCGCCGTGGATGAGGGACGGCGCAGGGTGATAGCCAGCGAAGAAATCCGCGACTCGTTGTAGCAGGCGCTCGCCTGCAGCCAGTAATCGCGTGCTCGCTCCTTTACGCGCTGCGCACTCGAGTTGCGCTTCCAGTCGCTCGCGGCGCCAGAACTCGATCCAATCTGCACACCAAGCATTTCGTTGCGGTGTGGCCCCGATGAAGTTGTCCTGATGCCAGCCGAACCGTTCGCTGTTCGCACGATGCAGATGCGCCAGCTGCTGACCTAACCATTCGTCGCTCGCCGCTGTGGGAGTCCGAAGGTCAATCCATTCGAGTGCAATGTAGGCGTGCGCCTCTGTGGAACCTGCAGCCAACACGTGGGGCGTGCGCACGGCACCAACCCGGCCGAGCGCCTGAATGCCATCGCGCTCGGCTTCGAACTGCACGGCGGTCACTGCCGAGCCGTACTTCAGGAACAGCGGGCCACGACTCGTGTCGACTTGCGCTGCGACGTGTATCGAACCGCCCCCCACAGCACGCACGGAGCGCGAGAGCTTGCAAGCGAGCTCCTTCTCGATCGCAGCCACGAGCTCGGCGGGCAGCATGTTCATGTCGTCGGCGATTGAAAGCCCTGCGCGCGGTACGTCAACACCAAGGTATCGCGCACACCGGCCCCGACATCTGGCTGGATAGGTGTGGTCTCGTGGATCACCCGCTCGTCATCGAGGAGCAACGTCGTCCACGGGTCGGTCATCGTAAAGCGCACGCCCGCGATGCCACGCGCCTCGAACACGCGCGTCTCTCCACCGCGCACGTCGCGGCGCTCTACGAGAATGACGGCCACGAAATCCACGCCATCGCGATGCGCTCCTTCGGGCGTCGGGCGGCCAATCCCCTCGGCGGTATCGATACGGAATTGATGTGCTTCGATATACCAGCGGGGCGTGCGCTTCACTCCAGCGAAGACGTGACCAAGGCCGAGCAGCAATGACGTCCAAACCGGACGATTGGTCACCGTGCTCTCGATCGGCTCGAACCAGCGTTCGATACCGCCGTGCAAGGCGTTGTATTGCGTGGACTGCCAATGGGCTCTGTGCGGCACCCGCTCGAGCGCCGATTCAGCACCTCGATGCTGAATGAAGCAGGCATGCCGACGCGAGCGATAGTGCCCACCATCGCGCAGATAGCGATCGCGCGGCAGGTCGTCCCAGCTTGGCCGCAAGTCATCCAAGTCGGTGCGTTGCAGCGCCAACGCGCTCAGGCACTGTTCGGGTGAGAGCAGCACGTACCCCGATGTACTGAGCGATTGAGGCAGATTCTGCGGTGTTGTCATCTTAGGCATGCTCGCGCACCAGATGGACAACGGCAATCGGTGCTCGGGCGCCGGCGCTCACGATTTGCGTTTACGCAGTCGCCGCAGTCGGCTTAACACTTCAGCTCGCGAGCTTGCTTGCGCAGATTGCGCTTGCGCTCCTCGAGACGGACACCTTGTTTGGCAGTGTAGCCGGAACGGAATTTGTCATCGATGCCGCGAAGCGCTGCACGAATGCTCACGCAGCGGTCCTTCCGATCG
>CBJNAT010000267.1:0-5072 GCA_966434585.1 uncultured Gammaproteobacteria bacterium
CGTGGCGTTTCACTATCCCGCTTCGGACTACTACGAACAACTTCTCGGAGCGGTTTGAGATATGGGGGTTCTGAAGGAGTTGCTTGCCGCGTTGCGCGGCTTCGTCGCGAATGTGGGCGCGATCACGCTGTTCTTCGGCCGCATGCTCGCGCAGGTGCCCCGTGCCTTGCTGCGGCCGGGGTTGATCGTCGATCAGGTCCACAACGCCGGCGCGCTGTCGCTGGTGATCATCATGACGTCGGGTCTGTTCGTCGGCATGGTGCTCGGCCTGCAGGCGCACGATCTACTGGAACGCTTCGGTTCGGAAGATTCTCTCGGCATGGGCGCCGCGCTCGCGCTGATGCGTGAGCTCGGCCCGGTCGTGACTGCGCTGTTGTTCGCCGGCCGCGCTGGCACCGCGCTGGCTTCGGAAATCGGACTGATGCGCGCTACCGATCAATTGAGCGCGATGGAAATGATGGCCGTCGATCCGTTGTGGCGTGTGGCGGCGCCGCGCTTCCTCGGCGGCGTGATCGCCATGCCGCTGCTCACGGCCATCTTCATTGCCATCGGTATTTTTGGCGTGCAGCTCGTGGGCGTGCAGATTTTTCGCGTCGACTCATTTGCGTTCTGGTCGCAGATGCAAGCCGCTGTCGAGATGGAGGATCTGTTCGAAGGGATGCTGAAGGGCACGGTGTTCGGCATCGCGTGCAGTCTCGTCGCGGTGTACGAAGGGTTTACCGCAGTGCCGACGGCAGAAGGCGTCGGCCGCGCGACGACTCGCACGGTGGTGACTTCCGCGGTGCTCACGCTGTTTCTGGATTACCTGCTCACGGCCGTCATGCTGTGAGCGCTAAGGGGGCGTTTTATGCAAGGCAATCGCGCGATAGAGATTTCCACGGGACTGTTCGTGCTGCTGGGGTTGGCTGCGTTGTTCTTCATGGTCACGCAAATCACCAACAAACAGCTGTCCAGCGGCGATGCGAGCTACAGCGTCCAGGCGCTGTTCGAAAATATCGGCAGCCTCAAAGTGGGTGCGCCGGTGTCCATGGCGGGTGTGACCGTCGGGCGGGTGGAGGCGATCCAGTACGACCAGAACGTCTACAAGGCTGTCGTGCAATTGCGGATCAACTCGACCTACAACCGGATTCCGAAGGACAGCGACGCTGCGATTCAGACCTCGGGATTGCTCGGGGGCCAGTACATTGGCATTACCGCCGGGGGTGCAGAGGACTTCCTCAAGGAAGGCGACCGGATCGAATTCGTTCAGGATGCGTTCGTACTGGAGAACCTCATCAACCAGCTTGTGGCTACGTTCATGAACCGCAATCAACAATCTGGGTCTGATCAGGCGCAGTCCGAAACAGGTTCCCAGGAGGCAGCGAAATGAAGTCAATCGTTGTGACGTGTGCGGCCCTCGTTCTGCTCGGGTTCAGCAACGCTGGCTGGGCACAAGGTGCTGCGACGAAGACCGATCCCGCTCCCACGGCGGATGCGGCGGCGCAGGCGGGCAATCCCAATGTGATGATCGAAAAGGTCGCTCAGGATGTCCTCAAGGACCTCGATGCCAATCGGGAGCAGTACCGCAAGAATCCGAAGAGCATCCGTGAGCTCGTGGACAAGCACCTGCTGCCGCACTTCGATACGGAGTACGCGGCGCGTCTAGTGCTTGGTCGGCATTGGAAGACGGCGACTCCAGAGCAGCGCAACCGGTTCATCGAAGCGTTCTATCAGTCGCTGCTGCAGAACTACGGCGAGGCATTGCTCGATTTCACGCCGGACCGCCTGAAGGTTCTGCCCTTCCGCGGTGAAGCGGGGAATGCAGACAGTGCGACCGTCCGTACGGAAGTGCGCCGCGACAACGGCCAGCGAGTGCCGGTGAACTACTCCATGCGCAAGACGCCACAGGGCTGGAAGGCCTGGGACGTCACGATCGAAGGCATCTCGTACATCCGCTCGTTTCGCACGGACTTCAACACTGAGATCCAGCAAAAGGGTCTCGAGGCCGTCATTGCGCGCCTCGAGTCGCAGGTGGCAAGCGGCCAGGCACCGAAGCCGACGAACGGTGCGGCTAAAGCAGCCTCCTGATGGCAGCCAAGTTCGAAGCGGTGGATCCCGGCCACTATCGCGTGGCCGGGCCCATGACGTTCAAGACGGTCGCGGATCTGCTGCATCAGAGCGGTGGCCGCTTCTTGCACGGCGAGCGTGCCAAGGTAGATCTGTCGCAAGTGGGCGATAGTGATAGTGCGGGCTTAGCGCTTCTGATCGAATGGAAACGGCTAGCGCGGCGAAACAATGGCACTGTGACGTTTGCCAACATGCCGCCGCAGCTGACTTCGCTCGCGCGGATCAGCGAAGTCGACGAGCTACTGAGCGACAATGCGGCGGCGGAGCGAACCGCGGAGTCCGCTACGCTGGCTTGAGCTCACGGCCCGGCGGGTGTGACCTCGGCGTCTGCCGTGTCACCTTGATCTGGAGCGACTGCGCCGCTGGAAGCAGGTGTACCGTCTGTTGCGGATGACTCCGGTAGATCGGCTTCCGGGTCCTCGAGGCTTTCATCCTCCAGATCATCGACCGGCGGATTGCCATCGAAGATTGCGTACTCGCGCCGTTGCACCCACACGTCGCGCAGGAAGGCGTAGCGGTCGTAAACTTTGTTCAGCGTTTGTTCCGCGCTCAATAACTCCGCGCGTTCGTTGATTACGTCGACCGCGCGCAACCCCCAGCGCTCGATTGGCTTGATGTCCAGATAGTGAAGGCCGTCGGTATACACATCGGGTATGCGCGAGGGTCCATCGCGAAAGTTGGATGGACCGAAGAAAGGCAGGACGAGATAAGGCCCGGCGGGCACACCCCAGACCGCCAGCGTTTGACCGAAATCTTCATCGTTCGCTGGCAAGTTCATCTTTG
The DNA here is from genome assembly GCA_966434585.1 of uncultured Gammaproteobacteria bacterium. Taxonomy (GTDB): domain Bacteria; phylum Pseudomonadota; class Gammaproteobacteria; order Steroidobacterales; family Steroidobacteraceae; genus DATELY01. The sequence continues at coordinate 2,890 of CBJNAT010000267.1, forward strand.
AGGCGACGTCGAAGAGGCCGCCGATGCCGATGGTTGTATTCACCAGCAATCGCCCTGTATCGCGAAGGCCGAGCCCGAACTTGCCCTGCAGAAATTGGTTGACGACAGTGGTGGGGTATTCGATGTTGGCGAAGAAGTTCGATATCCCTGCGCGCACGAACCGCGGCGTGACCTTCTTGTACGCTTTGGCTGCCGGCTTCAACGCGGCGCGATCGAGGGTATCGTTGAACTTGTCGACTTTGCGATTGAAACCTTCATACGGATCGTTACTGGTCGTGCGACCGGGCACCGCGGCGCAGCCTGTCGCAAGCGCGGCCAGCATGATCAGCGCGAGGAGGCGCAGTGCTCGGGCAGCAGAGGCGGACGGAATCGGCATTGAGTTCCCTTCGTAGGCACAGCCACAAGGGCGGCTATTCTAGTATGAAACGGGCGATCGGACTCCCTGTCACGACGCCCGTGCTGCGGACAAAAAGCGCGGTTTTTGTCCGCAGCTCGTCGCCTGCGGCGGCGGGGCACATCCCTGTGCCCGGGTGGCCCGCGATAAGGAGTCGTGCGCGCGCGACGGACAACTAGTATGAAACAGCGACTCGGGCGTCTGATGTGCAGGATGCACGATGGCGTGGAGCACAGGACCTGCGAGAGCGGCCTGCCCTCGCGCGATGTGCGACTTCTCCCCTGCGCTCGTTACCTGCGGCGGCGGGCTGTGCCTGGAGTGGCTCACGTTGAGCGATCGACGTCGCAGCCTCAGCCTGCGTCCGGCGCTTGGATAGGTTGTCGCCGCATCTTCTTCGGCATCGCATCCTGAACTTCATCGAGTCGCGCCCGGAAGCGTGCACGCTGCACTGCAGAGATCTGCGGAACCGCCAGTGCGAGCTGTAGCTGATTGACCGCGAGCGGTAGATCGCCACTCATGATGTGGTATTCGGACATGTAGTAGTACGACTCTGCCACATCGCCCGCGGCGTTCGCGGCCAATGCAATCAGGCGTGCTTGTTCGGGAGTTGGAGGGACGGAGTTGAACAAGTCGAGCAAGATTTCGTGCGCGCGCTTGTTTTCACCCTGCTGCATCAGCGCCTCCGCATACCGAATAGTCACGGCCACATTGCGCGGAAATAGGCGTCGCGCTTGCTCGAATGTGGCGAGCGCTGCCGAAGCTTGCTTATTCGCCAACTGCGCTTGCCCGAGGGCAGTGTGGTATTGCATGACCCGCGGATTGGCATCGCGCAGTCGTTTGAATGTGGCCACGGCTCGCTTGGCGTCGCCAGCTTGTAGCGCGGCAAGGGCGCTGCCGTACATCTCTGCCGGTGTGGCATCCGGTTCGTTGCGGATCTGTGCTGCGTAATATTCGCGCGGATCCTGGCCCGGGGGCGTGGACAACACGCGCAAGCGCTCGCGCATCAACGCGTAGCTGATCGATTGCGGCCCGGGCTTGGTATCCAGTTGCTCGGCACGTTCCTTCGTCTCGGCGATACGTTGGGATGTCACCGGATGGCTGCGTAACATCTCGGGGATCTGCGCTTCCGAGCTGCCCGCGTAGCGAGCCATGGTCTCGAAGAACGTCGGCATACCCTCCGGGTCGAATCCGGCGCGCGCGAGCACGCCCACCGCGACGCGATCGGCTTCGCTCTCATTCTCACGAGTGAACGACATCTGATTTTGGATCGCGATGCTCTGCGCTGCTGCAACGCCCGCCATCGCGGCGTCGCCCCCGCCACCGGCGGCGCCAAGCAGGATGGCTGCCAACATCGCCGCGGTAGAGACGAGACTCTGTCGGCTTTGGTTCACCAGGCCGCGCGCGATGTGTCGCTGCGTGACGTGCGCCACTTCGTGCGCGAGCACACCCGCGAGTTCATTCTCGTTCTTGGTTGCAAGGATCAAACCGGCATTGACGCCGATGAATCCCCCAGGCAGGGCGAATGCATTGATGCCCGTATCGCGCACGGCGAAGAAATCGAATTTGTGAGTGCCTTCGTTGGCTTCGGCCGAGAGGCGATGGCCGATGTCGCGAATGTACTCGGTGACTTCGGGGTCCTCGAGAATGGCATCGGACTCGCGCAGGCCGCGGACGATCATGCGGCCCACGTTGTATTCCTGCTCCGGTGTCAGCGCCGCCTGGGCCGGGCTACCCATGTCGGGCAGGTCGTCATCGGCGCGTGCACCCGCCGCAATCACGAGCAAGGCAG
>CBJNAT010000268.1:0-5048 GCA_966434585.1 uncultured Gammaproteobacteria bacterium
GCCGAAACCGAGCTTCTGAGCTGCGTCGTCGAGTGCCTTGCCGCTCAGGTTCTGGTTCTCCAGCAGCCAGTTGCCTGCATCGAGCACCTCTTGAGAGTTCACCGACGCGGCTAGGATCTGCCCCAGGAGCTGATCGGGGTAAAGTGCGATCGGCGCGAGCAGTTCCTCTAGCGCATCAGGCGCCCAGGATGCCTGCGTTACAGCGGGCGCAGGAACAGTCGGCGGAGTCTGCGCCGCGGTTGGCTCCGATGAAGCCCCCGTCGTGTCGCGCTCGCGACTGCACGCTGCGCAAAGGATGGATGCGCTGACACAGGCCATCAGCACGATGCTGTCGAAGCGTTTCGACGTCTTCATCCTGCTGCCTCCAGATACGTGGCACACGTTGGCTTGTGAGCACTTTCGAACGCTGGTGCCTCGAGCAACATACGGACCTAGGGCAACCAACGTCGAAGCGCTCTCGAGCTGACAGTCGTCTGCGCCGACGTAGCAGGTCCGTGGCGCCTGCCCCTTCTGCCTACAGCCATCGGTTCCAGCGTGACCGACGATTCCATCCCTGTGTGTACGTCACTGGTTCAGGTGCTGTCGGTCCGCCTGGCACGCACATGTGAGTGTTTCAGGGCACCTTCACACGCGCTTCTTCCGCTTCGTTCCCCCCGAACGGGTCAAGCGAAGGTGCCCTTCTTCGCATCGAGAGGAGCCATCATGAGCCTGGACCTGCTCGATTCGCTCAGTACTGCCCTGGCCGAACCTCGTGCACGAGAACTCGCTTCGCTCCTCGACGAACCAGAGACGAATACACGCACGACGCTGCAGCTCGTGAGTGCAACTGTTTTCACGGCATTGCTGCAGCAGGCCAAAACACCAGCAGGATCTGCAAGCGTCTTCAACGCGCTCCAGGATCAGCGGCTCGACTACGGGCCGCTCAGCAAGGTCAGCGCCTCACTCGACACACGCCCCACGTTCGATGCGCTGCGCGGGCTCGGCGAATCGTTGTTGAGCACGGTGCTCGGTACTCGCGCGGGCGCGCTGGCGAACGCGATCTCTCGGGTGGCGGGCGTGAAGCCCAATTCGGCTCTGTCGCTGCTGTCGGTCGCAGTGGCGCTCGTGATGGGCATCCTGCGCAAGCGCACGACCGCTCTCGATCTCGACGCTGCGGGTGTTGCCGCGCTCTTGTTGGCGCAACGCGGCGCCTTGGAGGGCATTGGCCTCGACATGCGTGTCGTGAGCGCGCTCGATCCCGGCAATCTGACCGGACTGTTGAAAGGTACGCCTGCCACGAGCGTCCGTGCGAGAGCGTCGACGCGCTCTCTGGGCGAGGCGCATGAGCCCAGGCGCAACTGGGTACCCTGGATGATCCTCATCGCCAATATCGCATTGTTGTTGCTGGTGCTGATCTACAACGCCGGGGAGCGCACCGATCGTCCCGACGCTGCCAGCGCGGCACGAGAAAAGGCCCTGCGCCTCGCTGCTGCGGACAAGACGAAGGACTACGCCAGCGATTCGATGGTCGAACGCACCGGCCAGCGAACGCTGGCCGACCCACCTCGTGCCGAAATCGTCTCTCGCCTGCAGCAGCAGCTCGGCTTGAACGACGGGCAGGTACGTGGCGGACTCGGTGCGTTGCTCGTGTTTGCGCGTACTCGACTGCCGAAGACGCAGTTCGACGAGCTGGCCGCTAGCATCCCGAACGCGGCACACATCATGCGAGAAGTCGAGCTGCGCGGCATCGTCACACCGCTCGATACGCTCGATGAATACGAGCAGGCCCTGTCGAGGCTCGGCATCGACCAACCCTTGGCAGCGCAGTTCGCGCCGGCAGTGCTCGACGAGCTGAGCGCTACGGGCCACGAACGTGAGCGCGAGATCCTTGCTCGCGTGATCGACTGATTTGCGGTCGGCGCCTAGCTCAGGCGAAGTGACCCTGTGACCAAGCCGACAATCGCTGCCACGGCCCCGACCGCCAGCACAACACACACCGCGCGCTCGCCACGTCGAAAAACAGGTTCGTGGCGCTCACGCTTTGCAATGATGTACAGCGCAATACCCGGTGCATAGATCACGGCGGATGCCAACAGGTACTGCACGCCGCCGACATAGAGCAGATAAACCGAGAAGAGGACCGCAAAGCTCGCGATCGAGAGATCGCGAGCGCGAGCCCCATCACCGCGTTCATACGTCTCTCGCCGCCTTGCGAGCCGGAAAGCGTAGCAAGCGACCAGAAGGTACGGGATGACAGCCAGACAGCTCGTCAGTGCGAGCAAAGCCATATACGCGGACTTTGCAAATATCGTCAGAATCAGGAATACCTGGACGAATCCATTGGTGAGCCACAGTGCCGCTGCGGGCGCCTGTCTCTTGTTGTGCTCGCTCAAGAACTTCGGCATGCAGCCATTCTTCGAAGCGACGAACAGCACTTCTGCGGCCAATAGAGTCCATGAGAGAAAGGCGCCCAAGAGCGACACGATCAAGGCGATGCTGATGAAGTAGGCACCCCATTGTCCAACGACCGCCTTGAGTACCAATGCGGTCGATGGATTGCGCAACGTTGCGAGCTGCGCCTGCGGCAGCACACCGAACGAAAAGAGCGTGATCGCGACGACTAGCGCAAGGACGACCGCGAAGCCTGTGAGCGTCGCGATGCCTACATGTTCGCGTCGCCGCGCATAGCGAGACAAAGTGCTGGCACTCTCTATGCCGAGGAACATGAACACGGTGACGTACATCGCGCTCGACACCTGAGCCGCAAGTCCCCCAAGTTGCATAGCTGGGTCGCCCCACAGATTCCTCTTGAATGTCTCGGGATCGAACGTCCAAGCCGTGATGCACACGAACACGGCGATAGCAGAGACTTTGGCGATCGTCGTGATGGTGTTGACGCTTGCCGCCTGCTGCACACCGCGCAGTAACAGAAAGTGAATGGCCCAGAGCAGAGCGGAGGACGTCAGAACCGCCATGGGCGTGTTGCCCGCTCCATAAGCCGGGACGACCGCCCCCATGGTGGATTTGTAGAGAACCAGGAAGGCCACGTTGCCGAGACACGCGGCGGCCCAGTAGCCCAGCGCCGAAAGGAATCCCACGTATTCACCGAAGCCTGCTTTGGCATAGGCGAACACACCGGCGTTGAGGTCCGGCTTGCGCACCGAGAGCGATTGGAAGATGAGTGCGAGCGCGAGCATGCCGCTCGCACAGATGATCCAGGCAATCAGCCCGGCGATCGCGCCAGTGTGCGCAGCAATACTCTGCGGCACCGAGAAGATGCCCCCGCCCACCATCGATCCGACCACCATCGCGCTCAGCATCGGCAGAGCAAGCGTCGATGGTTTGGCCTCCGCAGCCATCCAGCGGCTCCAGTAATGACCTGCAGCATTTAGATAGCAGGGTTTTCGCGCACGCCTCAGTTGTGTTCGCAGGTAAGTGCCGCAACCCCGAATGCGTATGGCAATACCACGTCGGATCACCGATATAGGTACTCTCGAGCTCGATATGCGTGAGAATCATGGTCAGTCCAAGATCGCTCGCCATAGCCATTGCCGGTCTGTCGCTCCTGCCGCTCACATCGGCAACTGCCGACGATGACCATCGCTTCGTGATCACACCGCTGCTCGGCTACCGCGGCGGCGGCGAGTTCGATGCTCTGGTGGGCACGGCGACACCGGACATCGATGCCACGGAGTCGTATGGGATGGCCCTGAGCATGAACCTTGGACAGCGTCATGCTCTGGAGTTGCTCTACACGTTCCAACCCAGCGAATTCCAGGACAACGGGCTGGAGCTGGACATCGAGCATCTGCATCTTGGGGCCAAGGCCACCTACCTCGAAAGCGAAGCGATGGTGCCCTACGCGGCCGCGGGCCTTGGCGCGACGCGCTTCACGCCCGATCAGGGTGACGATGAGATCAGCTTCTCTGGCTCGCTCGCTCTGGGTATCGAGTGGCCGATCAACGAGCAGTTCAATGTACGGCTCGAGGGTCGCGCGCACATCGTGTACATGAACGGCAATCACACGCTTTTCTGCGGATCGAGCGCCGCTGGCGGCAACTGCCTCGTGCGTGCAGCAGGAGACATCTTCTTTCAGCCAGAGCTGCTGCTAGGCGTGGGGATCGCCTTGGGTCAGCGCACAACCCGCTGACGGCACGCGTTCGTGCCGATGCTCCATCGCGCTCGCTCTTGAATATGCCGTCGATCAACTTGCCTCGAGCGGCTTGTATGAGAATTTCTGTCCTGCAATCGATGCTTCGAACATCGCGCCGCCTTTCGCGACCGTAAACACCGCCATCCCTTTGTGATAGCTGCCTACGGTGGAAGCATCGTGCTTGCCGCCGCTTGCGCCGGCGGACGATCCCGCAGTCGTGGTGCTGGCGCCAGCGCCGGCCGTGATCGCGACAACTTGCGCCGTCGCGCCGAACTCGAAATTCCCCGATGTGAATTCCTTGAACGCTCGCTGGTCTTCGAAGAAGACGATCTGACTGAAGGCCTGACCACCTGCCTGCAACCCGACGCTCAGCTGCGTCATCTTCGTATCGCCGACATAGCTGCCGTTCTCGAACACCCTGCCGCTGCCGTGCGCTCCCCCCACGACGAGGCCGGCTTTCCCCACCGTCGGGAAGACCGCGTAGCCGTAACACTTCTTGAAAAACGTGGCGCTCTCCCCGGCATTCTTGAAGATCTGGATCGTGTCGGCGTACTCATCGGCATGGCTCTTAAGAACCGGAAGGATCAGCAAGGCTATGACCAGTGCAACCATACGTTGGGTTTTCATGCTGTTGTACCGTTTACGCAGCTGAAGCGGGATGCACAGCTTGCAGCGCGCATGTACGCGTTTGCCATCGTGGTGACGGGTAAGACTGACATGTGCCCATCCCGCGTATGGTCGATCTGCAAGTTCGTCTTCGACACTCGCCATCCGCGCACGCGCCGGCATTCCCATGCCTCGATGTCACCGCTTCCTCATCTGGGCCCTGCTCACGATCGTGAGCGGGTGCGCACAGCTGCAGCCACGACCGGACCTGCCGGAACGACTGCACTCCGACGCAGAAGGCTTGCGCACC
>CBJNAT010000269.1:0-5043 GCA_966434585.1 uncultured Gammaproteobacteria bacterium
CTTCGGGAAGATCTCGTCGAGCGAGCGGCCGAGCTTGGCCTCGGCATCCTCGGCCTCGTCGGGCCGCATGCGCCGGATCACGGTGTTCATCGGGTGGTCGGCGCTGCCGGCGTCGACCGCCAGCCAGCGGACCTTGCGCTCGAGCAGCCATTTGTCGTGGTACTGCTTCGGTAGGTACTCCTTGAAGAAGTCGAAATCATGTTCGTGAACGTGGCTGTCGCTGTCGAAAATCGGGCCGGTGTAGACGGAAGCGGCCGACGGCTGATTCGTGCTCATGACGTGATCCTCAACTCGAAATCGCATTCGCGCGGGCGTGCCCGCACTGTGGCAAAAGGTTGCCCAGCTCGTCAAATATGCGTGCGCCGTTCATATATACGAACCGCGCGGATAGGTATTGCGACGACTGCACCAAGCACTGCGAGCAACAGCCCTGCAGGCCTTCGCGGCGGTAATGCGTCGGGACGGGATGGTGAATCGGCAGTGACCGTCACGAGACAAACTCGCTCGCAAACTGTGTATCGTTGGGCCGCTGCACTCACCCGCGATAACACATGTCCGACACCTCTTCTGCTGCTCCCTCGACCACGACCGTACTGGCTGCTTGGTTCACGAACTGCATTGCTGTTCCAAACGAATCGCGCGTCGTCGTAGTGGGCGGCGCTCGCATCCACTACCTCGTGTGGGGTGCGGGCGATGCATCGAAACCCGTGTTGTTGCTGGTCCATGGCATGCTCGGCCATGCACACTGGTGGGATACCGTCGCGCCTTACTTCGCGGACGAATACAAGGTGCTCGCAATCGATCTGTCGGGCATGGGCGATAGCGGCTGGCGCGAAACATACGATGGCGACACGTTCACGAACGATCTTGCTGGGCTCATCGAGCACGAAAGCACTGCACCAGTGACGATCTTCGGCCACAGCTTCGGCGGCAGCCGCGCACTGCTCGCCTGCGCCACACGCCCGGAGCTCTTCCATCATGCAGTCATCATCGACAGCGCGGTCTGGATGACTGGCGAAGACCTGCCGGGACCTTCCATGACGCGCGGTGCACGCATCTACCCGGATCGCGATAGTGCGCTGGCCCGCTTTCGCCTCGCACCCGAACAGCCGGTCTGCACGCCGTTGCTGCGCGCGCATCTTGCCGCGCAGTCGTTGCGTCGAGTGGAGGAAGGTTGGACATGGAAGTTCGATCCGCGAGTCACGGGCGCGCACGGACGCATAGACCCCGCCTTATTCGCTTGCGTCCGCACTCCCATGGATTTCGTCTACGGAGAACGCAGCCAGATCGTGAGCGCTGAACGTGTAGCGCGGATCGCAGCTGCGATTCCTACTGCGCGTAAGCCGATCTGCATTCCGGAAGGTCATCATCACTTGATGCTCGATCAGCCCATCGCACTCATCAGCACCTTACGCGCGTTGTCGGCTACTCCACGCCCAAAGCCTCTCTGACCGCATTCGCGATCGGCAGAATCGAATCCTCAGCGACGCTGCTCGCGTTGAAGAGTCGGTTATGACAGATCGCAACGGCGAGCTTCGTCTGCGGATCGGCCCAGCCGATCGAGCCGCCCTGCCCCGGATGGCACAGCGCGCGTGCGTGCTTGGCCGAACACACTGGCGGATGTGAACCGCCCAACCAGAATCCGCCGACGCTGATGGGTATGGGGATGTTGAACATCACGGGATCCGGCTCATCGCTGTTCGCCCGTGGTCTGTTGAGTGTTGCTGCCAACTCCTGCGAGAGGATGCGCACACCATCGAGCGTGCCCTCGTTCGCCAGCATCGCCCAGAAACGTGCTTCGCTGCGCGCTGTGAAAATACCCCCTACGCCCGCGACCTCAGCACGGCGTACGTCGGGCCGCTCGAATACCACGGGCGTGAGGCCCACCTGCGGCGGCATCGACGCAAGAAAAAGCGGCGGCAAGTATTCCGGCGGCACAGGCGTTATCGCATCGATCTGCTTCGCGATACGTCCTTCGACATGATCGGGAATCCCGATCCACAGATCGCCGATACCGAGCGGCTGCGCAATTTCCTCGCGCACGAAGCGGCCCAACGAACGATGCTGCGGATCGCTGCGACGCACGAGCTCGCCGATGATCCAGCCGAATGTCATGGAGAGATACAACGTCTTCGTGCCGGGCTCGGCGAGGGGTTTCAATTGCGCGATGCGTTGCGTCATCCAATCCCAATCGCACATGCGCTCCGGCGTGACGTCTTCAGGCATCTGCGGCACGCAGGCGCGATGCGTCAGGGCATCGCGAACGGTCGTCTTCTCCTTGCCGTTCGCCGCGTACTCGGGCCAGTACTTGGCGATCGGTGTTTCATAGTCGATCAGTCCGCGATCGGCCTGAATGTGCAGCGCCGTCGCTGCCACCGCCTTGGTCACCGAATACACGTTGAACAACGTGTCGCTGTCCACTGGGCGTCTGGTCGCGGGATCGGCAATACCACCCCAGGCATCGATGACGAGCTCCTCGCCGAGATAGGCAGCCACTTGCAATCCCACTTCGCGACCGTCGCGTACGGCGGCGTCGATGGCGGCCTGGACCTTGGCGTTGGCATCGGGACGAATGTTACGCAGCGTCGTGGTCATGAGAGTCTCGGTGCGGAAGGTCAGCGTGGCGCCAGGATCGAGAGGCCTTCCATGGCGAGGCCGAAACCAAGTTCGTCCAGCAGGCGGCGCTTGATGGACTGTGTGAGCGCGATACGCGTGTAGCGCAGCGTTTGCAGCGGCTTGGCTGCCAGTTGCTCTGCAAGAGCCCACGCACGCGGCAACAGCTCAGCCGCTGGCAAGACTTCGGCAACGAAGCCGAGTTCTCGTGCTTCGCGTGCTCCGATGCGCTGACCCGTCAAGAGAAAATGCCGACCGCGGTTTGGACCCAGTAGCATGGGCCAGATCACCTGCACGCTGTCTCCGGGCACTACGCCGTGAACGAAATGCGCCAGGTCCGCGAACTCCGCATGCTCGGCCGCGAGCACGATGTCGCCCAGCACTGGCAATTGCGCGTGTATGTGAGCCGGACCGTTCACCGCAGCAACGACCGGCACTTCGATGTCCAACATGTTCATCACGAGGTCTTTGCCTTCGCGTGTGATGCGGCCCCATACCTCCCCGCTCACCTCTGACGCCGCCTCCGCAGCGTTCATCTGCGTGCAGAACGCATCGCCAGTTCCCGTGAAGATGACGACGCGAGTATCTGGGTCCCGCGTGATCTGGAAGAACGCTTCGCCGAGCTGATCGTGAATGCTGCCCGCGCGCGCCGCCCATTTGAGCGGCCCGCCGTCGGTGTGCAGAGTCATCTGCAAAATGCCGTCGCGCCGTTCCAGGCGGATGTTGCGAAAGCGGTTCTGGTATTCCTGCAAGCTGCTCATCGCACGTCCTCGATAATCAGATCCGCCGCACGCGCACCGATGGCCATCGCAGGCGCATTCGTGTTGCCGGAAGTGACGGTCGGCATGATGGAGATGTCGACGACACGCAACCCGTTGACGCCGCGAACGCGCAGCCGCTCGTCCACCACACTCATGGCATCCAGGCCCATCTTGCACGTCCCGCACGCGTGATAGCCGGACTGACCGAAGCGCGCGAAGGCATCGACGATCTCGTCGTCGCTTTGCACAGCAGCTCCCGGCGCCGTTTCCTCGGCTACGAACGGCTGCAAAGCCTGCTGCGACAACAGCGAACGCATGTAGCGAAACATGTCGATGCTGGTCCGCCGGTCGTATTCAGCAGTGAGATAGTTCGGCTTGATCGATGCGGGCTCGTTTGGATCGGCCGAGCGAATCAGCACATGTCCCTGACTCTCCGGTCGCAACACGTAGCCGAAGAACTGCATACCCGGAAACGACTCGAAGCGAAACTCCTGAGCCGCGAAGTCAAGCGAGTACGGCGCGAACATCAGCTGGATATCCGGACGGTCGAGCTCCGGACGCGTCTTGGCGAACCCACCGACGTCGTATGAGCCCATCGCCATGACGCCGCTCTTGAACAGGTAATAGCGCAGCATGTTCCCGATCAGACGCGGCCCCGCGAACGCGTTGTTGTAGCTGAGCGCAACGTCCTTCACGCGGTGCTGGATCATCAGCAGCCGATGCTCGCGCATGTTCATGCCGCAACCAGGACTGTCCGCGATCACTTCGATGCCGTGTTGCCGCAGCAGATCCGCAGGCCCGATGCCGGAGAGCTGCAGGATCTTCGGTGACTGCAGGGCGCCTGCGGAAAGGATGATTTCTCGTCCGCGATATTCCGCGGCTACACCCTCACGCTTCGTCAGCACACCATAGGCACGCTTGCCATCGAACAAGATCTTCTCCACGACCGTATCGGTCGCGACGACGAGATTGGAACGTCGACGCACCGGCTTCAGGAACGCTTCCGCCGAGCTCTGCCGCACACCGCGCTTGATGTTGCAGTTGAGATAGCCGATACCCGTGGTGTCCTCGCGATTGAGATCGTCGCGGCGCGGTAGGCCCATGCCGACCCCTGCCTGGATGACGGCTTCGGCCAACGCGTGCGTTCCGGACCGTGGAGAAATGCCCAGTGGCCCACCACCGCCACGGAGCTCATCGGCGCCGAGCGCGTGATCTTCCATGCGCTTGAAGTACTCGCGCATGATGCTCCAGCGCCAGCCCTTGCAACCCAGCGCTTCCCAATGATCGTAATCCTGGGGTTGGCCACGCATGTAAATCATGCCGTTGACGGCACTCGAGCCGCCGAGTGTCTTGCCACGAACCCACACTTCCGATTTGTGGGCATTGCCGGGTTCGGGATCCGTCGCAAAGAACCACGCGTGTTTCGGATCGCTCAGGAGCTTGCCGAAACCTTTCGGCACACGGATTAGTGGATTGGTGTCGTCAGGCCCTGCTTCGATCAGCAGCACACGATGACGCGGATTCTCCGAGAGACGGTTCGCGAGCACGCACCCGGCAGAGCCCGCACCCACGATGATGAAATCGAACTCGGCCAAGGCTTCATCTCCCCGGCTGCGCTGCTCGCTCCATCGCCCTGATCAGTTCCCCGAACTCCTCACTGAGCGACTGC
>CBJNAT010000270.1:0-5042 GCA_966434585.1 uncultured Gammaproteobacteria bacterium
CACCGATGCATCGGCGAGATGTTGGCTCTGCAAGTTGAACAACAGATCGGCATTCAGCAGCGCGACCCTGCGAACGTCGCCGGCCAAGCGGCGAATCTCACCGAAGAGCGCAGCGTAGTCAGCCGAAAGACCAAAGGAGTGGCGGAACGCAGGCTTGTAGTACAAGTAGACGAGCCGCTCTTCGTGAAGAGCGCCTTCGAAATCGAATCCGAACCGAGTCAACTCGCGGAACAGGAGATTGGCGTTGTCGAGCGCAACGATGACCGCACGATCGCGCTCGTCCAGCGCTTTGGCCACGAAGTGGGCAGCAATCGCGCACAAGACACGATGGCCTGGGGCCGAAAGCATGTTGAATGCTTTCGCGATCAGTCCTCCTCCGGCGGCGTCCAAGCCGGAAATGCCCCAGGATTCCATCGGCTCGCAGCACGATTGCGACTGTGCGGGTCGCTCCATCGCCGTTTCGCCTCGTTTTCTTCTGCAAGAACCTCAATGAGCTATGCGCGAAGTTCGTTCCGAGAAGTGGTCATCCATTTTGGGCGCAGACACCGCGTGGCTAGCCCGCTCTCGCAATTCTATCGGTGATCTCGCCACTGATTATTCGTTTGTACACAGTTCCCTTCGGAAACCCGCATCGGAGGAAGTTCGCGCCGGTGAGAAATCTCGGCGACGTCGCGTGTCGACCTGCCGCTCACGGCAGCGGAGCGGATTCTTTTGCAATCGACGAAATAGCGATGGGTCGGTCCGCAACTTCCAGTGCAGCTCGGGCACGCTGCTGATATTTCAGCGCGGCCTCGCGCACACTGTCGCCATCAATTTCGAATGGCGTTTGTGCGATGTAGGCGAGCGCGCGCGGCACACCGAACTCACCCACGAGCGGCCGCACGAGCAGGATCCCGCCGTAGCGTTTCACGTCGCGATATTCGGAGTCGTGCCGCGCGATGTGTTGTTCGAAGTTCGCGAAGTCGTCCGGCCAGATCCTATCGAGGCGATTCTCGTTGAACAGCGGTGCACGTGTCGTCGTGATCAGCTCTGCGATACCCGCCAGCAGCATCTCGCACGGCAGGCGTTTGCTCAGCTCGACGGACGAACAGCCATCATGCGGCCACCTGACTCCGTGGCGTTGCGCGGCCTCTTCCAAGTACGCGCTCCACAGCGCGTTATCGATGGCGCCGACGATCGGATACTCGCGGATGTAAAGGTCGTCTTGATAGAACGGCCAGTAGCTCACCGCTGCGCGCAAAGGATTCGGCAGCTGCGCGGAGGCAAAGCGGCGCGGCACGAGTAACCGATGCTGCTCGCGGTCGTATGCCAGACGTCCGCCGAAGCGCGCGTACTCCGGATCGCGTTGCGTGACGAACTTGACATCGATCTTGTCAGGCAGCGCCGTTAGCTCGCCGAACGCATATTCCATAGCACGCAGGCGGTGGCCCACGAGCTCAGTCACCTTGTCCTGGCATAGACTCACGGTGTATTCGCATGCCATGCCGATGACCGGCATGAACAGCGCGAGAGAAAGCACGAACGACCGCATCACGGCGACTCCGCTAGCACACACATCGAAGTGTGCATGCGTGGAATAAGCGAAGCATGTGTCGCTGAAGTTCCCGCTGGAATCCGTGCAACGTGCATTTGCAGCCAGCTAAAGGAGCCGGAAACCACGCGTGGTTTCTCGGCAACGAATTTCACACGCGTGCTGCCGCGCTCAAAGAGGTTTCGGCAACAGCGCAGCCACAGTAGTGCGACTCTCTACGGCGACATCAGTGATTGCCGCAGGCTGCTCTCGAAAGCAGGAAAGCTATGAGCATTGCGGCCCCTAGCCGCGAATGGCACTAATTTAGGCGCCACCTCGGTCAGAAGAATTGGACAGGATTAACGGGGATTAACAGGATGGTGAGATGAGGGCAGCTCGGTGCACGCGTTGCCGTTTCCCACATCCTGTCGATCCTGTTAATCCTGTCCGATATCTCCCTCGAAGTAGCTAACTTAGTGCCATTCGCCCCTAGCCGCTATTCCTCAGCGCCGTGGCGACCGCATTGATCGAGAGCTGAATCCCCTCGCGGACGCGATCGTCCGTTTCGCCCGCGCGATGGCGCTTCAGCAATTCGACCTGCAGTAGATTGAGCGGTTCGATGTACGGCAGCCGCAAGCGAATGGATTGGTCCAGCGCAGGATGCCGCTCGAGCAACCGGCTCTGTTCTGTGATTTCCAGCAGCGTGTCACGCGTCTGTGTCCATGCGCTGCGAATCTGGTTGAAGATCTTTTCGGCAAGCGCCGCGTCTTCTACGAGCGTCGTATAGCGTTGCGCGATGTTCATGTCCGACTTTGCGAGCACCATTTCCAAGTTGTCGAGCGTGGCTTGCAGGAAAGGCCACGTTGCCGCCATCTCGCGCAGTAAGCCTCGATCCGGGAAGGCGTCGAGCGCCTGGCCGACGCCGTACCAGCCCGGCAGCATCACTCGTGCTTGGGCCCAGCTGAACACCCACGGAATTGCACGCAGGTCTTCGATGCGATCGGATTTCGTGCGCGATGCGGGACGCGAGCCGATCTTGAGCGTCGCGATCTCTGCGAGTGGCGTCATTTGCCGAAAGAACGTGTTGAACCCTGGCGTGTCGTAGACCAATCCGCGATAGGCGTGGAATGCATCGCGCGATATCTTGTCCATGGCCGCGGCGAAGCTCGACAGCTCCGAACCCGTGGCGGGACGTTCGAGCGAGGCCAGCAACGTCGCCGACGTGATCGCTTCGAGATTGAGCGATGCGCTGTCGCGTGTGCCGTACTTCGCCGCAATCATCTCGCCCTGTTCGGTGATGCGGATGCGCCCTTGCACCGTGCCGGTCGGCTGCGCGCGAATAGCTGCGAAGGACGAGCCGCCGCCACGACCGACGGCCCCGCCGCGACCATGGAAGATCTGCATCGCGGTCTGCGCTTCTTCGAATACGTGCGCAAGCTCGCGTGTAGCTTGATGCAGACTCCACACGGAAGTGATGTAACCGCCATCCTTATTCGAGTCCGAATAACCCAACATCACTTCCTGATGTCCGCGTGCCTTCGACATCGCCTTGACTTCCGGCAGCGCAAACCAAGCACGCATCACGCCCGGCGCGTTCTGCAGATCGCCGATCGTCTCGAAGAGGGGCACGACCATGATCGCCGCCTGGGCTGGCGCGCTTGGCCGGTAAAGACCGGCTTCCTTCAGCAGCAGATACACCTCGAGCAAATCGGAGACGCTCTCGCACTTGGAGATGATGTACGTCGTGATGCACGCGGGTCCGTAAGTCGTGTGCGCTTTCGCCGCGGCACGCACGATCTCGAGCTCCCTTAACGTCTCTTCCGAATACGTGGCGTACGGGCTGGCCAACGGCCGTTCACAAGCGAGCTCACGGCGCAGCAGCTCGACACGTGCCGCTTCATCGAGCTGTGCGTAATCCGACTCGGCGCCTGCGACCCTGAGCAGCTCGGCGACGACACGTTGATGAACATCCGCGTTCTGCCGCAGATCGAGTGTGGCGAGATGAAAACCGAACGTCTCCACGGCACGGATGAGTCGACCGAGCGCGCCGCCTGTCGATAGCAATCCAGATCCGCCTTTGCTCAATGCATGCGCGATCTCAACCAGATCGTGCCGCAGCTGCTCGGCCGACTCGTACGGCTCGCCGACGACAGAGGCCGAACGCGGCGGTGTATGACCGGTAATCTGGGTGTAGGTCGCGGCAACCCTCGCGTAGATACCCGTAATCGCCCGTCGATACGGCTCGTCGCGCCGTGCGGCATTCACATCGCCGCTTGCGTCCGCGAGCGATGCAACTTCAAGTGTGGTGGTCGCGAGCTCGGTGGAGATCGACAGCTCCGCACCCAATGCGTGCAGGTCTTCGAGATAGCGCGCGAGAATGGTTTGCGAGGCGCGCCCGAGCGCCAGCTCGAGCGAGTCGGCCTGGACGTTCGGATTGCCGTCGCGATCGCCGCCGATCCAGCTGCCCAGTCGCAGAAAGCTGCGCGGCCGATGCTTCAGCGCGCGCTCCCACCGTGAATACAAGCCGGGCAGCACGGGCACGAAGATGTCGCGCATATAGGTGAGCGCATTCTCGACTTCATCGGCGACATACAGCCGCTCGCGACGCAACGGCCGCGTCTGCCACAGCAGCGCGATCTGCCGCAACAGCGACTGCTCGATGAGATCGCCGTCCGGTGTTTCCGTGCGGCCGAGATCGCGCAGCCGCATCAGCTCGGCGATGTGGTTGCGGTGATCGATCATGCTCTTGCGCGTCACTTCCGTCGGATGCGCCGTGAGCACCGGCACGATCAGCGCCTTATCGAGGAGCGCCGCGGCGTGCTCGACATCGATGCCTTGCGCGGCCAGACGCTGCAGCGCCATTTCCACATCGTCGCGCGAGGGGTGCTTTGCGCCCTGTCGGTCCTCGGCGAGATTGGCCAGCATCGAGAACAACATGAAGGCACGCACGAACGAGAGCGTGTCATCGAGATTCAGCGCCTCCAGACCGCGGCCCACTGCAGCAGCATCGGCAACGCCACGATAACGATCGACGGAACTGGCGCGGATGGATTCGATGCGTTGGAACAACGGCTCTCCGCCATAGGCACGGATCACATCACCCAGCAACTTGCCGAGGTAGCGGATGTCTGCGTTCTGCGTAATGGACTTGGGGGCGGCTTGCACGCGTAACTCCTGATGGGGCCGCGACTGTGCACGGTTCTCCGCGTGCATGCAAAAAGCGCGCAACGGCGACCGCGTTGTTCGACTCCAGCGAATACAACTGTGCGGAGTCGCTACGCGGTAGCCCCAGTACCAGGGGGTCGCGCTTCGGAGCAACATCCAAACGAGCGGTGGAATACCACGCGTTGGAGCTTATTCCGCCGTGCGTTCGCCTCTTCGGAGAGTGACCCATGAAATCGCCACTTCCTATTGCCGTCATGAGTTTGTGTGCGTTGCTCATCGAGCCGGTCGTGGCACAGCAGCCCGCCACCCCGGAGCAGAAGAGCGCGGATCGGGCTTCGACCCCGGAGGAGTTCGACAAGCAACTCGC
>CBJNAT010000271.1:0-5017 GCA_966434585.1 uncultured Gammaproteobacteria bacterium
TCGGGAATCACAGGGTTCACCTTGCCCGGCATGATGCTGCTGCCCGGCTGTAACGTGGGTAGAACAATTTCACCTAGGCCCGCGAGCGGTCCGCTGTTCATCCAGCGCAGATCGTTGGCGATTTTCATGAGCGACACCGCCAGCGTCTTCAGCTGCCCCGATAATTCCACCGCGCTGTCCTGCGACGCTAATGCAGCAAAGAGGTTCTCGCTCGGCTCGAAGCCGAGGTTCGTGTGCGCGCACAACTCGGCGATCACCCGCTTCGCAAAATCCGGGTGAGCATTGATCCCCGTGCCTACCGCAGTGCCGCCAAGCGCCAGTTTGCCGATGCGCTGCGCTGATTCTTGGATACGCTCGCGACCGAGCGCGATCTGGGCCTGCCAGCCACTGAGCTCCTGCCCCATCGTCACCGGCATCGCATCCATGAGATGCGTGCGACCGGTCTTGACGGTAGAGGCCAACTCAGTGGCTCGGCGGTGGATCGCTGCCTCCAAATGCATCACCGCCGGCAACAATTGCTCATGCACGGCCAACACTACGCTCACATGCATCGCCGTGGGAATCACGTCGTTCGAGCTCTGACTCATGTTGACGTGATCGTTGGGATGTACGGCCTGTCCCGTGCGGCTCGCCAGCCGCGCGATGACTTCATTGGTATTCATGTTGGTGCTGGTGCCGGAGCCCGTCTGAAACACGTCCACCGGAAAATGCGCATCATGATGACCCGCCGCAACCTCGAGCGCCGCACTTTGGATGGCATCGGCCGGGTCGCTCGCGAGCAGCCCCAGCTGCTGATTGGCGCGCGCCGCCGCCCACTTGATCAGGCCCAGTGCGCGAATGAACTGCCGCGGCAGCCGCAATGCACTGAACTGAAAGTTTTGCACCGCGCGCTGCGTCTGCGCGCCCCACAGCGCCTCGGCAGGCACCGCAAGCTCGCCCATGCTGTCGTGCTCGATGCGGTATTCGTTACTGCTTTCCATTCAGCGCTCTTGCTGCGATGTTGAAATATTGAACCATGCGCGCTCGAGCGCCACCCGGGCACAGGGCCGTTCCCGCGCGTCCTGCGCCCACGGCATTAGCACATCCCTGTGCGGCAGAAGTGCCCCGCCGCCGAAGGTGGCGAGCGAGCAGCAAAAATCACACTTTTTGTTGCTCGCACGAGGGTCGTGACAGGAGTCCGATCCCTCGTTCCATACTTTGCAAGGTATGATCATACAATGACGCAACTCACCAGCCTCACTGCAATTTCCCCTGTCGATGGCCGTTACGCCGATAAATGCGCGGCGCTACGACCCCAGTTCAGCGAAGCCGGCTTGATCCGACAGCGCGTGCGCGTCGAAGCACGTTGGTTGCACGCGTTGACCAATGACGCGAAGCTGCCTGAGCTGCAGGGTTTGCCATCCAGCGCGGGCGCCATTCTCGAGCGGCTCGCTGCGGGCATCGATGAGAGCGCCGCCGCGGAAGTGAAGCGCATCGAGCGAGAGACCAATCACGACGTCAAAGCCGTGGAGTACTTCGTCAAGCGCGAACTGGCCAAGGTCGATGCATGGCGCGGCCGTGGCGAGTTCGTGCACTTCGCGTGCACTTCGGAAGACATCAATAACTTGAGCTACGCGCTGATGCTCAAGGAAGCGCGCGACGCGGTGCTGTTACCGCGACTTTCGCAATTGCTCGAGCGCCTGCGCACACTCGCACACCAACATGCGGCCGTGCCGATGATGTCGCGCACGCACGGGCAACCGGCGACGCCCACGACCTTGGGCAAGGAGATCGCGAACTTCGTTCATCGACTGCGCGCGGCGCGCGCCACGTTCGAGTCGGTGCGCATCGCCGGCAAAATGAATGGTGCGGTCGGCAACCTCAACGCTCACGTCGTCGCGTATCCGGATGTCGACTGGCTCCAAGTTTCGCAACGCTTCGTCGAATCGCTTGGGCTGACGTGGAATGCGTACACCACCCAGATCGAGCCGCACGACTGGATCGCCGAATACTTCGACGCGCTGGCCCGCATCGACACGATTCTCATCGATTTGTGCCGCGATTTTTGGGGCTACATCTCGCTCGGTTATTTCAAGCAGAAGGTCATTGCCGGCGAGGTGGGTTCATCGACGATGCCGCACAAAGTGAACCCGATCGATTTCGAGAATGGCGAAGGCAATCTCGGCCTTGCCAATGCGGTGCTGCGTTTTCTCGCCGACAAGCTGCCGATCTCGCGATGGCAGCGCGACCTCACCGATTCCACGACGCTGCGCAACGTCGGCGTCGGTGTGAGCCATGCGTTTGTTGCATGGCAGGCCATCGAACGCGGCCTCGATCGCATCGACATCGATCGCGACCGGCTTGCCGCCGATCTGGACGCGAATTGGGAGCTGCTCGCGGAACCAATTCAAACCGTCATGCGTCGCTACGCCGTCGAGAATGCGTACGAGCAACTCAAAGCCCTGACGCGCGGGCAGCGATTGAGCCCCACCGCCGCTCGCGAGTTCATTGCAGGGCTGAAGATCCCGGATGGCGCCAAGCAGGAGCTGTTGGCTCTGACGCCTGCGACGTACGTCGGCGTGGCGGAGAAGCTGGCGCGCCAGATCTAGGCGTGAGCGAGGACGTCCAGATGGCTTCCGATTCCTCATCTCCGAACCTCACGCCTGAAGCCTCACCCCTCACGCCCGTAACCGTCGACATCGTCAACTGGGCGGAACACCGCGAGCAGTTGCTGGCGATCCGCTTCGAGGTGTTCGTGCACGAGCAAGGTGTGCCGCGGGAAGAAGAAAACGACGATCAGGATCATCTGTGCATTCACGTGTTGGCTCGTGTGGATGGCGAACCTGTGGGCACGGGTCGCCTGCTGCCCAGCGGCAAGCTCGGGCGCATGGCCGTGCGCGCACCCTATCGCAAGCGTGGCGTGGGCGGTGCACTGCTGCAGCGGTTGATGAGCGAAGCACGCGATCAGGGTTTCGAGCAGGTCTATCTCGACTCGCAAATCACAGCAGTTCCCTTCTACGAGCGGCACGGCTTCGTTGCGAGTGGGCCGGTCTTCAAGGACGCGGGCATCGACCACCGACACATGTCACGTTCTTTGACTTAACGTCCCGGCTATACTTCGCGCATGAGTTGGAGACCCGATCTCACCGTCGCCGCCATCATCGAACGCAACGGACGATTTTTGTTCGTGGAAGAACGCGTCGGCCCGCGCATGGTCTTCAATCAACCCGCCGGACACGTGGAACGTGGCGAACATCTCATCGAGGCCGTCATCCGCGAGACGCTGGAAGAAACCGCATGGACATTCGTGCCGCAGTGGCTGCTCGGCGTCTACATGTGGGATGCACCGGATCGTCAACGTAGCTTTCTACGTGTCGCCTTCAGTGGCGATGTGCACAGTTATGACCCGCACCGCAAACTCGATCGCGGCATTCTGCGCACGGTGTGGCTGTCGCGTGACGAACTGGTGACACGAGCCGAGCGCCTGCGCAGCCCGATGGTGCTTCGCTGCGTGGACGACTTCCTGGCCGACCGGCGGTACCCGCTCGATCTGCTGCAACAGATCACGGCGGCCATCTCACCAGCAGCGACGGATCTGCGCCTCAGCCAACCTGCGCCGCAGCTCAACGATCCGAGCTGACGTCATGAGCTCCAACCCTCTCGTCATCGTCGGCATGTCCGGCGGTGTGGATTCCTCCGTTTCGGCCTGGCTCCTCCAGCAGCAAGGCTTCGAAGTGGAAGGACTTTTCATGAGCAACTGGGACGAGGACGAAGACGGCTACTGCACGGCAGCGCAAGACTTTCAGGACGCGCGCAAGGTCTGCGACCAGCTCGGCATCGTCCTGCACAAGGTGAGTTTCGCGGGCCAGTACCGCGAGCGCGTGTTTGCCTATTTCCTCGAGGAATATCGCGCCGGACGGACACCCAATCCGGATGTGCTCTGCAATCGCGAGATCAAGTTCGGCGTGTGCTTCGATTATGCGAAGCGCCTGGGCGCGGACTGGGTGGCGACGGGCCACTACGCCCGCGTGCGACATGCACCGCGCCTGGAACTGCTCAAAGGGCTAGATCCAGCCAAGGATCAGTCCTATTTCCTGCATGCCATCCATGGCGAGACGCTTGCGCGCACCCTCTTCCCCGTCGGCGAGCTGCACAAGACCGAGGTGCGCGAGATTGCCCGACGGGAAACGCTCCCTGTTTTCGACAAGAAGGACAGCACCGGGATCTGCTTCATTGGCGAGAGACCGTTCGCCGAGTTCCTCGAGCGTTACCTGCCTGCACAGCCTGGCGCAATCGAGGATCTCGATGGGCGCGTGCTGGGAAAGCATCGGGGACTCATGTACTACACGCTCGGGCAGCGGCAAGGGCTACGCATCGGCGGCACGCAAGGAGCCGAGGAATCGGCGTGGTATGTCGCGCACAAAGATCTTGCGCGCAACGTGTTGGTCGTCGTTCAGGGGCATGACCATCCCTCTTTGCTGCAGAGCGAGCTCGTTGCGAGTCAGCTCAGCTGGATCGCGGGTGCGGCGCCTCAGACCTCATTCCGCTGCACCGCCAAGGTGCGCTACCGCCAGCCTGATCAGGATTGCGAGGTGCAGATGAGCGGTGACCGGTGTCATGTGAGGTTCGATACCCCTCAACGAGCGGTAACACCAGGTCAATATGTGGTGTTCTATGAAGGCGATCGGTGTCTCGGGGGCGGGGTCATCGAGACGACCAAATAGACCCATGGCTCGTACTGAGGGTCGGGCACCGCAATCCACGTAGACCATTGCTGCCCCGCACGAATAACCGCTGTCCGCTCGCTTCCCCTATAATCCGCGCCGCTTTTTTCCCTGGCACGCAACTTCCGCACGCCAGTTCCGCGCTCAACGTGGGGCTTTCCGGCACTGCAGCCGGCTTCGAGCGTCTTCTCGATCGTCGAATAATCCTTACCGGTATGTTTGACGTAGATTTCGTTCAACCGGCGCTTCATCTTGATGATGTCCTCGGCATGGCGCTCGATGTCCGACGCCTGGCCCTGGAAGCCGCCCGAAGG
>CBJNAT010000272.1:0-5012 GCA_966434585.1 uncultured Gammaproteobacteria bacterium
ACCGGGCAATTACTTCGCGCGTCAGATCGCACGTTGGAGCAAGCAGTACCAAGCGGATGAGCTCGCCGGCCGCGATGCCAACATGGATTACATCGTGGAGTGGCTGCAGGCTCACATTCCCGATGCACAGGAGAGCGCCGTCGTGCACGGCGATTTCCGCTGCGACAACCTCATCTTCCATCCCACGCAGCCGCGCGTGATCGCGGTGCTCGACTGGGAGCTATCGACGCTCGGACATCCGCTCGCGGATTTCGCGAATCACGCGATGATGTACCGCATGCCGCCGCACATCGTCGCGGGGCTCGCGGGTGCGGATCTGAACGCGTTGGGAATCCCCTCGGAGCAGGAATACGTCGAGGCGTACTGCCGTCGTACGAATCGCGCCGACGTCGCCGACTATCGCTTCGCGCTCGCGTTCAGCGTATTCCGGCTCGCTGCGATCTTTCACGGCATCAAAGGCCGTGCGCTCCGAGGCACCGCAGCTTCTGCGCAGGCGCTCGAGCGCGCAAAAGCTTTTCCTGAGCTTGCGGCACTGGCTGTGCGTTTGAGCAAGGAACAGTGAGCAGGGTATGGCTTGTGCTCGCCTGTTCGTCATTCCGCTGATTCGATCCAATCGGTGGAGCGTCGGACGGCTTTTTGCCAAGAGGCGTACAGGCGGCGGCGGGCAGTTTCATTGATCTGTGGTGTCCAAGTTTTGGCCATGCCCCAATTGGATTTCAGATCGTCCAGCCCCTGCCAATACCCGACGGCGAGGCCCGCTGCATAAGCAGCACCCAGCGCGGTAGTCTCGATTGTTTCGGGCCGCACGACGGGCACGTTGAGGATGTCGGACTGGAATTGCATGAGCAGTTCGTTCACGACCATGCCACCATCGACCCGCAGCTCCTTCAACGGCGAGCCGCAGTCCTGTTCCATGGCAACGATCACATCGCGCGTCTGGTAAGCAGTCGACTCGAGCGCAGCGCGCGCGATGTGACTGCGAGTTGCGAAAGCAGTGAGTCCGGCCACAACGCCTCGCGCGCTTCCATTCCAGTGAGGCGCGAACAACCCGGAGAACGCAGGCACGACGTAGACATCGCCGTTGTCTTCCACTTGTCTTGCAAGCGCCTCGATTTCGCTGCTCGAACGGATCAGTCGCAAGTTGTCGCGCAGCCACTGGACGAGTGCACCCGCCACCGCAATGGAACCCTCGAGCGCATAACACGGCGGTTCGCGGCCAAACTGGTACGCGAGGGTGGTGACCAGACCGTGCTTGGACGGCACGGGTTTGTTGCCGGTGTTCATCAGCAGGAAACAGCCGGTGCCATATGTGTTCTTTGCTTCACCGGCCGCAAAGCATGCCTGCCCCACCAGCGCAGCTTGCTGATCGCCCAGTATCCCCGACAGAGTGGCGCCCTTCAGAGCCCCGCCCGTGGCCTGCGCAAACAACTCGCTCGAGGACACGATCTTCGGCAAACAAGCCGCTGGTATGTCGAATTCGGCGAGCAGCTCGCGATCCCACGCGAGCGAGGCAAGATTCATCAGTTGCGTCCGACTCGCGTTGGTGACATCCGTGATGTGCAAGCCGCCGTTGGGTCCGCCGGTGAGATTCCACATGAGCCAGGAGTCAATGGTGCCGAACAGAGCGTCCCCATCCTCGGCCATTGCGCGGCCATTTTTCACGTTCCGCAGCAGCCAGTGCAGCTTCGTGGCGCTGAAGTAAGTGGCCAGCGGCAAGCCTGTCTTGGCGCGAAAGCGATCCGGACCGCCGTTGCGCCCGTACTCCCGAACGAGCTCGTCCGTACGCGTGTCTTGCCACACGATCGCAGGGTGCAATGGCTTGCCGGAGCGCCGATCCCATAACACGGTGGTCTCGCGCTGGTTGGTGATTCCCACTGCGCTCAAATCGCCTATCGAAAGATGCGCTGCGCGCAAGGCCGAGTCGATCACCGCCTGCGTGTTCTGCAGAATCTCGAGGGCATCGTGCTCGACCCAACCCGGCCGCGGAAAGAACTGCCTGTGTTCCTTCTGCGCACTGCCGATCACTTCTCCTCGACGACCGAAAATGATGAATCGAGTGCTGGTAGTCCCCTGGTCGATGGCTCCGACGTAATTCTGCATGGCGACTCACTCGGGCGACACGGAACGATCGCTGTGCAAATCATGCTAGAGCCGGTCTATCGTTTTCACAACAGAACCAATGCTTTGGAAGGTCGCGTCGCGATGCAGCTACAGCAAGTCTGAACTCCGCAAACAAGCTCCACTCGGGAAGAACCCTCAGGCCCTGGCATCCACGAATTGACGTGGAACTCGCGTGACGAACAATCGCTGCTCACCATGCCAGTGCCTGAATCCCAGTTGCAGCACCGCCAGCGATCCTGTCAGAGGATCGTGGACAACGTCGCGGATCCGCTCTTCGTCCTCGAGGAAGCAGGCGAGCAGGATCTGCGCGTGGTTGCGGCGAACCCCGCCTGCGAAGAACTCTTTGGCGTTCCTGGCGAGGCGTGTGTCGGTCTCTCCATCGACGATCTGCTACCCACACCTGCGGCGGCACGCATCGCACTTGAATATCAGCGATGCATTCGCACTGGCGACTCGCGGATCGAGTTCCAACTCCCCATTCCCACCGGAACCGGCGCGCGAGTGTTCTCGGTCAAGCTCACTGTGCCTGAAGCCAGCGACGAGATTGGCTCCATCACGGCAGTGGCTCACGACATCAGCGACCTGGTTGATTCGAGAGAAGGCCACAGCGCGGATCAGTTCCGGGTCATTGCCGAACATGCGTCCGACTACATCGCCCGGTACGATCGCGAGGGGCGATTTCTGTATGTGAATCCCGCGCTCGAACGGCTCCTCGGCGTGCAAGCTGACTCTCTCATTGGCACCACGCCAACGCATTGGAATCCCAATTTCGAGAGCACCGCGCGCTTTCAGCAAGCGATTCTGACCGTCGTACACACGGGCCAATCCCAGGTGCACGAACTCGAGTTTCGCGAGTTGGTTGGCGGGCACGTGCTCTATCACCAGGTGCGCTTCGAGCCGGAACGAAATGCCGCCGGTGAAGTGGCATCGATCGTTGCCATCGCTCGCGACATCACACCGTTGAAGATCACCGAGGCCAAGTTACGCGAGCGCGAGCAGGAGTTTCGCACCATCGCCGAGAACTCGCCGGACCTGATCATTCGCTGTGATCCGGATGGCCGTTTTCTTTACATCAGCCCCCATCTCGAGCGGCTGACGGGTTCACCCGTGCGCGAGTACATGGGGCGGCGCTTGGTCGACGTGCGCTGGGCTCACGGCTTGCTCGGGCCGGAGCAGGAGCGTTCTTTAGCGCTGGTAAACGCCGTGCGCGAGGCAGTGGCGACAGGGCTTACGCGGCGCGTGGAGGCTGCGGTGGTCGATCGCGCCGGCATGCCGCTGTTCATGGATTTCAGAGTGGTTCCGGAGCGCGGCTCGAGCGGTGCCATCGTGAGTGTATTGCTGTTGGCTCGGGACAATACAAAGGAGAAAACATCGGAAGCCGAGCTGAAGCGTCTGAATGCCACGCTCGAGGCGCGCGTCGCAGCGCGCACTTTGGAACTCGAACGCGCAAACCGCGATTTGAAGAGCTTTGCAGATACCGCTTCGCACGATCTACGTGCGCCGCTGCGGGCGATCAGCGGGTTCACGAACCTCATTGCCGAAGAGGAAGGTGAGCGTCTGTCCGAGAGCGGACGCGCCATGTTGCAGCGGGTCTCCGCAGCAGCAACGAAGCTTCACGACCTGATCAACGGGATCTTGGCGTATTCGCATGCAGGCCAACGCTCGCTGTCCCGTGAAATCGTTGCCATGGGACCCCTCGCACAAGAAGTGGCAGAAGAATTGATGGTGCAACCTGCAGATGTGAGAGTCGATGTTGCCGACCTGCCGGTCGCTCATGGGGACCCAACGATGCTCCGGCAAATCCTGCAGAACCTCATTGGCAACGCGGTGAAATTCTCGTCCAGACGAGTACAAGCCAAGATCGAGGTGGGCTGGCTACAAAGTGACGAGCAGCTCGTCTATTTCGTCCGTGACAATGGCGCCGGGTTCGATATGCGGTTCGCGGATAAGCTGTGCTCGATGTTTCAACGACTGCATTCCGAAACGGCTTTTCCCGGGAGTGGCATAGGTTTAGCGATCGTCAAGCGACTGGTAGAGCGGCACGGCGGACGCGTTTGGGCCGAAAGCAAACCCGGTGAGGGCGCGACTTTCTATTTCACGCTGCAGCGAGCAGAGAACAACGTCTGCGCCAACCCGCATTCCCTGGCATGAGTCAAAGCACGTTGTTCCTCCGGTAACTGCGGATCACTGCCGTGGAGTCGCCTGTGAGAAGGAGCGAAAGCACGGTGGCAAGGCAGATGGCGCCCCGGACAGGAGTTGAACCTGTGACCTCGCCCTTAGGAGAGCGTTTTGAGGCGTTTTTGCTCATTTCTTGAGCAACAGTGACTTACGTCGAAATAACACCCAAGTCACTGTAAACGTAGCTTTTTCCGTCCGCCACTGCGTGCTACCGGTTGCTACCGTGTAATACGGCTGTGTACTCTACTTGCACTTATAAGCGACCGCAAGCCGGCCTTGCCATTGCGGGATCGGTGCTCAAAGAGGGTCACAGATGCGCGCCATCATCGGTGCCAAACTGCTGTCGAGTAGCACGGCTCAACCAGCGCAGAAGCCGTTCGAGATCCGAGACAAGCGCCTGCGTGGCTTCCTGCTGCGAGTGCAGCCGTCTGGTGTGCGCAGCTATTACGCACAGTATGGGCGCGGTAAGCGAAACCTCATCGGCAGAGTCGGTGAGTTCACGCCGGACGAAGCACGCGATCGCTGCGAAAAGATCCTCGGGAACGTCGCGCATGGACGTGACCCGATGTTCGGCATCGTTGCGGACACCGGCCCGACGCTGAAGGCATTCGTCGAAGACACCTACGCGCCGTGGTTGCGCGCGAATCGTCCGAAAACTGCCGATGCGAACCTGAAGAGTCTCGAGCGGTGCTTCGGGGATTGGTACGAAAAGC
>CBJNAT010000273.1:0-5011 GCA_966434585.1 uncultured Gammaproteobacteria bacterium
CCGTCGCCATGCTCGACCAGCGCCGTGCAGCTTTCGACCCAGTCGCCGTCGTTGCAATAGAGCAGGCCGTCGATGTCGCGGATTTCAGCTTTGTGTATGTGACCGCAGACCACACCGTCGCAGTGACGGCGACGCGCCTCGGCCGCCATCACCTCTTCGAACTTCGTGATGAAGCTGACGGCGTTCTTCACCTGATGTTTGACGTACTGCGACATCGACCAGTACGGCATACCGAGCCGCAGCCGCACCGTGTTCATGTGTCGATTGAGTTTCAGCAGCAGCTCGTACAACACGCTGCCCAAGCGTGCCAGCCACGCGGCATGCTTGATCACGCCATCGAACAGATCGCCATGCGTGACCCACAGTCGTAGCCCCTTCGCGGTCGTGTGAATGGCCTCTTCCGCAACTTCGATGCCGCCGAATGACAGACCGATGAATTGGCGAGAGAGCGAATCGTGATTGCCGGGGATATAGACCACACGCGTTCCTTTGCGCGCGGCACGCAGGATCTTCTGGACGACATCGTTGTGAGCCTGCGGCCAGTACCAACCCTTGCGCAGCTGCCAGCCATCGAGGATGTCGCCGACGAGATAAAGTGTGTCGGCCTTGTGAACGCGCAAGAAGTCCAGCAGATAGAAGGCCTGACAGCCCGGCGTGCCGAGATGGATGTCGGACAGCCAGATGGCGCGATAGTGAAAACGCTCGTCGGACTCGGTCACTTAGTGGTCATTCCGGAGCCTACAGCGCGCGCAGTAGGCCTGGATGAGGTGACGTCACTGTGACGGCTTTGTGTATCTTCGATGACGAGTCGATTCAGACGCACGCCGCGCGTTGGAGCGCAATACATTCCTCGAAGAACGCGAGTGCACGGAGATGATAGGCGGGTGCGATCTTGTGGGCGCTCGCATTGTGTCCGGTGAGCCGCTGCAAGCCTACGCAGACGTGCGGGCTGTTGCTCAGCAGAACTTTCACTTCCTGTAGAACCTCGCTTCCCGTCACTTGCATGGCAGCGTGCGCTCCATCGGCAGCAGCTCGATCCGTTACGCGGCACCGAAGCCTGCTGTCATTGCAGCTTGGATACCGAACCCTAACGCCATCGCAAGACCGCCCGCATATTCCATTCCGTAGACTCCGCCTGCGTCGGCGCCAGCGACGAACAGTCCGGGCACGGGTGTGCCATCCGACTTCAGCGCGCGGGCGGTTGCATCTACCCGGATGCCGCGATGTGTATGCGTGATCGCGGGGCGTACGACCAGTGCATAGAACGGGCGTGTGTCGAGCGGAGCGAAGTTTTCGGCGCGCCCTGGAGAGAGCGTTTCCCACCGCAGCCGACATTGCTCGTTGTACTCCCGTATGGAGCGCTGCAGCTGCAGGCCGTCGAACCCTTGCGAAGTCGCATAACGAGCGACCTCATCGAGGGAATCTGCGACGACGCCGTTGCCGCCGTGCTCGAGCGCCAGCTTCATCTTGTCGACGGCTTCCGTCCCTTTGACGATCGGTGTGGTGGCGTGGGCTGCATGGATGACTGCATCCCACAAGCAGATCGCACGCGCATTGGATTGTGTGAGCACGCGATACGTGTTGGTGTGATCGCCGAGCGATTCATCGCAGAAGCGATGACCCGCTTCGTTGAGCAGCAACGCCTTGTCGCTGTGATACTGCGTGAGCAACGTGAACAGCCGCGGATCTCCCCAATGAGGAGATTCGCTGACCAGGTGGCCGTAGAAGCCGGGATTCGGCTCACTGACGGAGCCGCCGGCCTGCAGGGCGAGTCGCAGACCGTCGCCGCAACTATGCGGATTCGAACGCAGCAGCAGACGATCGCGTGCGTGGGCATGGATGTATTCGGCCCGCAGCTCCGCCGAGTTTTGATAGCCGCCCGTTGCGAGCACCGTTGCGCGCGCATGCACATCGACGATGGCATCGCCGGTGCGGGTTCTCGCCCCGAATACCGTTCCGGCTGAGTCCAGCAGCAGATGTTCCACACGAGTGTCGGTGACCACATGGCCGCCGTGCTGCTCGACGAGATGAATGCAGCCGCGCAGATGCTCGAGGATATCGATCTGATAGCCGCGGCCATGCAGCACGGGGACCGCCTGCGACATCGCAATCTCACGCTCGCGCAACCATGCCAGGCCGACCGAGTAATTGCGCAAGACGGCCGCGCCGAGATCGGCATCGCCGCCGCCGTACAGGCGCATGCGGCCTGAGGAAGTCGCCGTCCACAAGACACCGCCCGACAGCAGCGCCGAGCCGCCGTAGCGGGGCGCCTTCTCCACCACGACCACCTTGGCGCCATGTCGAGCCGCATAACCGGCAGCGGACAGTCCGCCCATGCCCGCGCCCAATACCAGTAGATCGCATTCGATGATGTCGCTGGCGCGCTCGGTCATGCTGCTGGCTCCACGTGCGAACCGGGATACAACGCATGGGACACGTCCAAACCTTCCAGTAATGCAAAACCGGGAGGCTGCGCGTCGAGGTCGTAACGAGTGCACTGCGCAGTCGACATGAGGATCTGCAAGGCAGAGACACGCCACTCGCCGTAGCGCTTCTGCAGCTGCCACAGATAACGCGCTGTCACGAAGAAGCGTGTGATCGACTCATCAGGGTTGCGGCTGATCCAGACGTTGACGGCCGGAGTTTCGGCGCGCGCGGTGTCATCGCTCATCGCAAGCCACGTCGTGCCGAGGTTATGTGTGCGACAGAGACTCGCGTTCACGCTGGCCAGCAGGAACTCGATGCCTGCCTCGCCCGAACCGATGAAGAACGCGCGGCCGAAGTCGTACTTTGCATCCGGCCAGAAAATGCTCGTGAGCGCCTCACGGTCTGCCCAGTCGACTGCAGCGGGATAACGCCGAATGAGGCGGCGGCATGCGGCTTCATCCAACAACGACGCCAGTTCATCCGGGCGTGCATACGTCTCTCTCATGGCATCCTCGCTCAAGCCGCTTGGAAGTCGA
This sequence comes from uncultured Gammaproteobacteria bacterium, assembly GCA_966434585.1. Classification (GTDB taxonomy): domain Bacteria; phylum Pseudomonadota; class Gammaproteobacteria; order Steroidobacterales; family Steroidobacteraceae; genus DATELY01. The sequence continues at coordinate 2,964 of CBJNAT010000273.1, forward strand.
TCGTCTTCAGGTAAGTGAACTCGTTAAGACCGTGCTCACCATATTCACGGCCGTAACCGGAGCGCTTCATGCCGCCGAACGGCGCGTTGCGCGTGAGCTGCGGAAAGCCGGTGTTCACCGTGACACCGCCGGTGCGCATCTGTAGCGCCATCTCATAGGCACGACCGACGTTCGCGGAGAAGACCGCGCCCGACAGGCCGTACTCAGTGTCATTCGCGATCGCGATGGCTTCTTCATCGGTATCGAAGCCGATGACGGCCGCAACAGGTCCGAAGACCTCCTCGCGGGCAATCCGAAAGTCGTTGCGAACGTCATCGAAGAGCGTGGGCTCGTAGTAATAGCCGCGTGACAAGTGCGAGGGCCGACGGCCGCCCGCGACGAGCTTTGCTCCTTCGTCCCGGGCGATTGCGACGTACTGTTCGACACGCTCGCGAGCCGAGGCTCGAATCAGCGGGCCCATCATGGCGCCGGAATCATCGGGCCCGCCCACCTGGATGCCGCTCAGCAGCTGCTGCAACTTTGCGACGTACTGCGGGCGAATGGAGTCGTGCACCACGTGCCGGGTCAGCAGGACACAGCCCTGACCACAGTGCGTGACGATGCCGCCGAGCCCCGCCGCGGCAGCCTTCTCGATGTCGGCATCGTGCCGCACGATCAGCGCCGACTTGCCGCCGAGCTCCAGCACGACGCGTTTCAATGTGGGCGCTGCCTGCGCCTGGATGGCGGCGCCGACCTTATCGGAGCCGGTGAATGTGATCATGTCGACGCGCTTGTCGGAGGTCAGCATCGCGCCCACTTCGGCGCCGCCGTTGACGATGTTGAGCACGCCCTTGGGCAGACCGACTTCACTTGCGATCTCCCCAAGCACGAGTGCTTCGAAGGGCGTGTATGGCGAGGGCTTCAGGATCACCGTGCAGCCCATCAACAATGCGCCTGCGCTCTTGCACACGTTCGTGAGGAAAGGAACGTTGTAAGGCGTGATCGCGACCACCACGCCGATGGGCTCGCGCGACAACACGCTGGCCGCGAGCGAGAGCGTGCCTTGGGCGTTCGGCACAACATCTACGGGCAGGGGAGTGACCGCAGGGCGAGTCGAGATCTCCGCTGCGTAGCGTGCAAGGTGAAGCGGCAACGCGAATTGCATCGACTGCGCAAGCAGCGGTAGCGAGCCCGATTCCTCGATGATGAGCGGCACGATGTCGGCAGCGCGTCGTTCGATGGCATCGAGAAATCGCATGACCACGGCTTGGCGCTCACGCTGCGACAGACGAGGCCAAGGTCCGCGATCGAACGCCTCCCGTGCCGCCGTGAGCGCCGCATCGACGTGTGTCTTGTCCGCGAGCGGAGCTGCGGCGATCACGGCTTCATTCGCCGGATTGATCACCGGTTCGGACTCGTGCGCAGCAACCCACTCGCCACCAATGAACAATGCGTTGCGTTGCTTCAATGAAGCCATGTCGGATTCCTATTCGCGTCTTCGAGTGCGGATGTACTGACGCAGGTCTTCACGCTCGGCTTCGCTCATGTCATCGAAGCGCGGCATGCCGACCGGCTCGAGCGCGCCATCGCGGATGATTCCCGCGAAGGCCTGTGAATCGAGGGGTATGGCGGAAGTACGAAGGTCCGGCGCATTGCCGCTCGCGATCATCTCGAACCCATGACAGGTCGCGCAGCGCATGCCGAAGCTCACCATACCGCGGGCGGCCGCGGCGGGGTCCGCTTTGAACGTCAGATCGGGCGGCACTGCCGCAACGATGCGCGGTTCCGCTGGCGGCAACTCTGCCTTGCCATCGAGTACGAACGTGAGCACGCGCCGCTTCTGCGTGCGATAGTCGAGCGGGTACTCCTTCATCAATGGCCCGAATGAAGCGCCCGTCGTGCCCCAGCCCGTCAACACAGTGATCTGCTGTCTGTTATCTGCGCGATAACTGATGGGCGGCGCCGCCAGCGCGTTCTGCGCATCGAACGACCACACACGTTCGCCCGTCGCGGCTGCATAGGCATTGAAGCGGCCATCGACCTGACCTTGGAACACGAGGTCGCCTGCC
>CBJNAT010000274.1:0-5008 GCA_966434585.1 uncultured Gammaproteobacteria bacterium
CAGAGTGGCCGAAGGTGTACCGCATGGATTACGGCCAGGAAGAGGCCGCCGCAAAGTTCGGCGCGGATCCGCGCAAGTATCTCGTCACCGTGAAGGGCTTCGAGGGCGACGCCAACGGCAACGTCAAAGAAGTGATCACGGTCGAAGTACAGTGGGAGAAGAACGCGAATGGTCAGTTCGTGCCGAAGGAAGTGCCCGGCACGGAGCGTAGGACGCCTGCTCAGCTCGTTCTGCTTGCCATGGGTTTTCTGGGACCTGAGCAGAGTCTGCTCAAGGATCTCAGCATCGATACCGACGGGCGCAGCAACGTCAAAGCCGACTACGGCAAGTTCGCGACCAGCATCAAGGGCGTGTTTGCGGCAGGCGATTGCCGTCGTGGCCAGAGCTTGATCGTGTGGGCCATCAATGAAGGCCGGGGCGCGGCACGCGAGTGCGACCGGTATCTGATGGGGACGAGCGAGCTGCCGTAGAGAACCCTCACCCCGACCCTCTCCCGCAAGCGGGAGAGGGAGCCCCAAGCGCTCACTCCCGCATGCCGACGCCCTTGTGTATCAACCACACGCAGGTGGCAAAGAGCACGGCGGCTGCACCGATCATGATGGTGTATGCCAGACGTACATCGACATCGGACACGCCCAGGAATCCATAACGGAACGCGTTGACCATATAGAGGATCGGGTTCGCGTGCGAGAGGCCTTGCGCCCAGTCCGGCAGCAGCTTGATCGAGTAGAACACACCGCCCAGATACGTGAGGGGCGTCAGCACGAACGTCGGAATGAACGAGATCTGATCGAAGTTCTTCGCAAACGTTGCGTTCACCATCCCGGCCAACGAGAAGACCATCGAGCTCAGCATCACCGCGCTGATCACGATGAGTGGATGCTTCACGTGCATGTGCGTGAAGAGCAGCGTGACGATCGTGACGACGGAACCGACCACGAGGCCCCGAGCTAATCCGCCGCACATGTAGCCCAGCACGATGAGCCAGTGCGACAAAGGCGCGACCAGCAGTTCCTCGATGTGCTTGCCGAACTTCGCACCGAAGAAGGACGATACGACATTGCCGTACGAGTTGGTGATGACGCTCATCATGATCAGACCGGGGGCGATGTACTGGATGTACGAGTAGCCACCCATCTCGCCGATGCGGCGACCGATCAGGCTGCCGAAGATGACGAAGTACAAGGTCGCGGTAATCGCGGGCGGGACGATCGTCTGACCCCAGATGCGAACGATGCGATTGAATTCGCGAATGACGATCGTGTTGAAACCGATCAGATTGGTTTTGGCGAGCATGTGGCGCAAGAGCGTTAGCGATTGGCGACCAGTGGTTGCTTCGGCGGTGCTGCGGATGTGCCGCCAGGCAACTGACCGCTTTCCACCAGACGCATGAACAATTCTTCCAATCGATTGGTCTTGTTGCGCATCGAGAGGACTTCCACGCCCGCTGCGCTCAATTGCGTGAACAAGTGATTGAGGCTCTGTTCCTTGGACACCTCCACCTCGATCGTGTGATCGTCCGGCATGTGTAAGGCATAGCCCTGTATACGCGGCGCCGCCGCTACTGGCTCGCGCAGATTCAATACGAACACTTCCGTTTGCAGCTTGCGCAGTACACGACTCATGCGGTCGTTCTCGATGATGCGGCCCTTGTCGATGATGGCGACGTTGCGACAGAGGCTTTCCGCTTCTTCCAGATAGTGGGTCGTCAGAATGATGGTCGTGCCCGCCGCGTTGATCTTGCGGATGAACTCCCACATTGAACGACGCACTTCGATGTCCACGCCGGCTGTCGGCTCATCGAGAATCAGCAATCGTGGCCGATGCAACAGAGCGCGCGCGATCATCAAACGCCGCTTCATGCCGCCGGAGAGCGTCCGCGAGACGGCGTTGCGCTTGTCCCAGAGCTGCAGCTGCACCAGGTACTCCTCGAGACGCTGATGTGCAACGCGCCGCGGAATCCCGTAGAAGCCGGCCTGATTGAGCAGGATGGTCGTGACGGTCTCGAACTGATTGAAATTAATTTCCTGCGGCACGAGCCCGATGCAGGACTTGGCAAGCGCAAGCTCCGTGTCGATGTCGTGGCCGAACACGAACACCTTGCCGCTCGTCTTGTTGACCAGCGATGTGACGATGCCGATCGCCGTCGTCTTGCCGGCGCCATTGGGCCCGAGCAACGCGAAGAAGTCACCTTCCTCGACGTTGAGGTCGATTCCTCTCAGCGCTTGCACGCCGTTCTTATACGTCTTGGTGAGCTGTTGCAGCGTCAGCGCATTCATCCGGCTCGCTCGAAGGTCTTCGCAATCGAAGGGGCCAGAAGCCTAGACGCCGTAACCGCGCAGAGCAAGGCACGTAGAAGGCCCGTACTGGCCACTTGGGTGGGCGTGGCGTTCGTCTAAATGGGTAGGACACCGCCCAAGGAGTTCGGTGCATCTGCGACTGCATCGAGTGCCGCTGTCTCGCGCGGCTGCTGGAGTGCTCCAGTCAGCTTGGGCGCGGCCGTCACGCGGGTGAATTCCCCGCTTAAATCCGCTGCCAGGAGCTGCGCGCCCAACAGGTGCGTAGCGTGGAGACGCACGCGATCGCCGGCCGCATGTTGCAGCAGATCGGACCAGAAGAAGGGATGAGTCGGCCAGCGCGGCTCGAGAACGCACGCGGCGTGCGCGGTCACCGCGTTCAATGTTGCGACGTCCGCCGTTTGGAAGAATCGAAGCGTGCCGAATGCCATGCCGAAGAATGAGCGGGCACTCGCCGGGTCGACATGGGCTGTGTGCCACGCGAGAAACAGCGTCAACTGCGTAATCGCCTGTGCGGGCGCTGCTTCGACCATTCGCACCGATATCGCGGGAGCGAGCTGCGCTTCACGCCAGTACGGCGGGTCATCGAAAGGCAGGTAATACAGCGTGAACGGTGCGGCACATAGAGCATGCAAGGCCGCCGGGTCGAGAGCACTCAACTGCAGCATCCGCTCGACGCAGAGTGCCGGGCGCGGCGTCGTTTTGCCGCTGAGCAAAGTGTCGATGAAGCTTCGATTTAAAGCGTGCAGTTGGCGTAAGAGCCCTGCGCGTTGATCCATGTTCAACATTCGAATCGTCCTTGATGAGCATCCGTGCCACAGCGATTGCGCAAGTATTTAAGCAGGGACTTTCACTGACGGTCAATTTGCAACACACTTCGAGACGCTAAAGCGGACACAAGGAAAATGTCCGCGGGGAGATTAAGTCGCATGCGTATCACGGACGATCGCTATCGGCGCGAACGCGCCCATCACGAGCTTGCGTTGCGAATGATTGGCCACGAGGCACGAACCTGCACGATTCGCACGTTCACAGGCCTTACCGATGATCGCATCCGCAAACTCTATCGCACGTATCTGAGCCCACGGACGACAGTCCGACGGCGCCGCGGGAAATCGCCCCGTCAGGTCGATTTCTTCACGCGTAATCTGGCGGCGCTCTACGAATCCTCGTTTCTTGCGAATGTGCTCTATTGGCACGGCGTGTTGCCACTCGTCACCGATGGCAGTGCGCGCCCACCACTCGGACTGGGTATTCGCTTCTGCGAGGCGTACGAAAGCTACGTAAGCTTGCTCATGGGTACGCAACTCTCATTCGAACACGCTTGGTGTCTCGCTCGCTTGCTCAGTGAAGCACACGAACTCACCTTCCTGCGATGCAGGTCCTGCCGTACGTTCCATGTCGCCGATCCGGTCGTTCGAAGCAAGTACGGCTGCCCCTCGTGCCGCATCCGCACGACACCGCTCGAGCAGATCCCATCGGTCAAAATGCTGTTGAAAGTGACGGGCTCAAGCTAGGCGAGCTTGGGACCGAGCTGTTCCTCGAGCGTGCGCACGAGCGGCTTCATGAAATAAGCATCGGCGGGCATGAACTCGGCTCGAAAGCCACGCTGTTGCAAGGTCTCGCTGACCACGGGGCCGACGGCTGCAATGCGCGTCTGCGCGAACGCTGCGGCAATGGCATCCGCGGGCAGTAGCTCAAAAATGCGATCGAGCTGCGCTTTGCTGGTGAATGCGATCGCATCGACTTCGCCACGGCTCATGCGGGAGAAGAGGTCGCGCACGGCATCATCGGCGCTTCGGTCGGCATACACGTACGGCGCAACGGTGCGCACGAGTGCACCGCGGCTTGCGAGAAACGTCACAAGCTTCACGTTCGGATCGGTGCCATAGAGCTGCACGCCCACTCGCCGACCGGACAAATCGAACTGCCCGAGCGTCGCGATCACACCGTCCGTCGTCGGAATGTCCGCCTCGAGATCGGGCCGCAGACCCATTTCGCGCAGCGCACGCGCCGGCTTGGGTCCGCGCGTCACTTTGCGGACTCTCGCCAGCTCGCGAATGAACCGCTCTCGCAAATTAGGCTCATGCCGTTCGATCGCGCCGAGAATGCGGCGCAATCCCTCGCCGGTGAGCAGCACGAGGTCATCGCACGCACCCGCGGAAAACTCCCGAATCCAGGCCAGTACGGGCGTCGGATCGGGCACATCGAGGATCGAGACGAGCGGACAGCGCAGCACCCTGCCACCGCGGCGCTCGATCAAGCTGGCCAGCACATCCAACTCGCGGCTTTCGGGTATCGCAATCGTCCGACCGGCAAGATTGGGTTCGCTCATGTAGTCGAACCTAGCAGCCTGTCGGCCTTAGGTCGATCTACTGCAATGGGCCCCAGCTCGTCCCGCCTCAAGAGCGTGGACGGTGCGCCGCAGCCGTCGTTATCATCCCGCCCTCTCGATTGCACCCACGCGCCCGTAGCTCAGCTGGATAGAGTGTCGGCCTCCGAAGCCGAAGGTCGCCAGTTCGAATCTGGCCGGGCGCGCCAGCAATCGGCCGGATGAGAACTGGCGAAGCCAGTCGACAAAATCGTCGGGAACGATTTTGGACACCAGCGGCGACTGCCGATGGTGGGGTCCACTGGACCCGAGGATCAGGGATGATCCGAGCAATCTGGCCGGGCGCGCCAGCAATCGGCCAGATGAGAACTGGCGAAGC
>CBJNAT010000275.1:0-4987 GCA_966434585.1 uncultured Gammaproteobacteria bacterium
GTTGTCCTTCCCTGCGGCGCCCAGAATCACGGCAACTTTGTCTTTCAACCGAGCCATCGAATACCCCCTACTCTCGTGTGTGCTCATGGAGATGGTTTAGCTACGTCGCGATGGCTTCATCACGGCCGTCGGACAGGATGGAAGCGGCCTTCAGCAGCAATGCGAGAACTCGCTGTCGTTCGCGATCGTCCAACGTGGACTGCGGCTGGGCAGCAGGCTGAGGCGCCGGTGCGTCGGCTCGCCTCTCCTCCTGATGCACCTCGATGCCGCGCTGCTGCCAGAAGGAGGTCAAGTAGTCCTTCAGCATGTCCCGTAGCAGTTGGGAACGGGATTCGGCACTGCTGCTGAACTGGTGACGCGAGAGCCCTTCGAGAAATACCACCGTGAAGTCCAGGGCCTGCCTGAAGGCACGATCGTCGCGCTCGGCGAGATCCGGATAGGTCTGCTTGGCACGCTCGAGCGTGGAGTCTTCATCGAAGCCCGCTTCCTTCTGCATGACGGCGCGTAACGCCGCATCAGAGCGCGCTGCTGCAACCAGCTCCTGCCGTGCGATGTGTAGCGGATCGCGCATGAGCCGCCACAAGGCTTCGACCCCGACTTCGAGCCGATCGGTCGTGCGGCCTTCCTGTTCTTTCACGTAGGTGAAATAGCGCTTCTGCCATTCGCTGTTGAGATGCGAAACGGACGCGTGCACGACGTCTTCGAGCGTGGGGAAGTAGTACTGAATCATCCCTCGGGTCATGCCGACGTCGCGCGAGATCACGGACATGTTCGTGCCGCTCCAGCCGTACTTCACGTAGCACTGCAACGTGGCATCGAGAATGCGGCGGCGCAGTTGCTCGCTCTTGTCGGATCCCTCATCGGGCACATGCATCTTCGGACTGCTTTTCGACTGCTTTGCTTTCATCTTTGTGCTGACTCCCGCTTACCTGCGACGTCTGCAGTATCGCACTCGCGGGTGCAACTCCAGCGGTTCGCCTTGACCCCCTGAAACCAATTTTGCATCATTGCTGCACAATTTGCCCAACTGCCTTTTGGGGGACCATCAGATGACGGCAGCGGCTCGCTTGGCCAACAAGATTGCGATCGTCACGGGCGCGGCCGATGGCATTGGGCGTGCTGTAGCGAATCGCTTCGCAACAGAAGGGGCTGCCGTTCTGGCGGTCGATCTATCCGCAGACAAGTTGCGGGCCGGCCACGGCGCCGAAACCGACCGACTGCGCTTCATGGCTCAAGACGTGACTGCGAATGAGGCAGCGCCGCGCATCATTGACGCAGCGCGAGCGATGTTCGGTGGACTCGATGTGCTGGTGAACAACGCCGGCATCGTGAAGTTCGAACCCACCGAATCCATGAGCGACGACACGTGGCGTCGCACGATCGACGTGAACCTCACAGCGGCCTTCGCACTCTGCCGGCAGGCCATCCCCCTCCTACGGCAGCGGGGCGCAGGCCGCATCGTGAATGTCGCCTCCATCAACATGTATCGCACGACGGTCGGCTTGGCTGCCTATGCGGCCGCTAAGCACGGCGTCGCAGGTCTGACTCAGACGTTGGCGATCGAATTGGGCCCCGAGGGCATCACCGCCAACTACGTTGTGCCCGGCGTGATCGCAACGGGGATGACCAAACCGCTGTTGGACGCGAACAGCGAGGCGCTGGCCAATTTCAGTCCCTTGGGGCGAGTGGGTCGGCCCGAGGAAGTCGCGAATGCCGTGCTGTTTCTCGCTTCGGATGAAGCGAGTTTCATCAGCGGTCACGGCCTAGTGGTGGACGGCGGCTTTCTGCCAAAGCTCTAACGCAGACGCAGATGTCCACACGACACGAGTCTCTGCAACGTCTGCTCGCCGAGTCCGAGTGCCGAACGGTGCTCTCGCGGTATGGCGCTGCGCTCGACTGGCAGGATCGCGAATCGCTCGAACGCGTGTTCTGGCCGGATGCCGATGTGGACTACGGTTTCTTCAAAGGGACAGGCGCCGAATTGCTTCCCGTGTTGTTGCACATCGCCACGTTGTCGGTGCGCCGCTTTCACATGACTGCGGGCGAGCGCATTCGAATAGAGGGCGACCATGCAGATGCGGAGAGCTGCATCGTCACACAGGCGATCAGTCGCGATAGCAATGACGAGTTGCAGTCCAGCGTGTTCTACGGCCGCTTCCTCGATCGCCTCGAACGCAGGAGCGGCGAGTGGCGCATTGCGCGACGCGTCTACTTGCAGCACGGCGCGTACGCGGGCGCGTACGAAGAAAGCCAGTTCCTGGATCGCATGCTGAATGCCGATAGCCTGAATCCCGAGCACCCGCTGTTCCGCCGCTTCTGATTGGCCAAGGGGAAACATCATGACAAGAGTCGCTGCGCTTCCGGTGGAAGAGTGGGATCCTGAGCTGCGCGCTGCGTTGGCCGCCGACGAGGCGACGCCACTCGAGCAAGGACCGTTGCGCATCATGGCGCGCACGCCGGAGATCACGAAGCCCTTCGTGCAATTTGCGCTTGCGCTGATCGCACGCGGCGAGCTGCCGCGCCGCTTGCTCGAACTCGTGCGCCTGCGCATCGCCTTTCACAATCAATGCCGCAGTTGCATGGCCATCCGTTATCGCTCTGCGGTGGATGCGGGCGTGTCGGAAAATCTGGTGTGCTCGCTCGAACGACCGGCGGAAGCGCCAGATCTCACACCTGCCGAGAAGGCCGCCCTCGCCTACGCTGACCTGTCGGCGAACGATCATCTATCGATCGACGAGGCCACCTTCGCTGGCCTGCGAACATTTTTCACCGAGCGGCAGATCGTCGAGCTCGGCATGTACATCGCGTACTGCATCGGTTTCGGGCGGCTCGCTGCAACTTGGCACATGGTCGAAGAACTGCCCGAGTCTTTCCGCACGGCAACCGATACCGAGATCGCGCCTTGGAAGCAGGACGCGGTGGTCGTCCGCGGCTGACGTGCGGCTGCTTCATTCACATTCAAAACATCCATGGGGGATCCATCATGAGCGTGCATCCAGCGCGTATCACTCTGTTGCCCGGACTTCTGTTCGCAATGTTGCCGCTGGGTGCGACGCGGGCCGCTGACTCGACGGTTAGCGCCGATCGAGCGCTCGAAGAAATCGTCGTCTCGGCTCGCAAGCGCGAGGAAACCTCGCAGGCGACACCCGTCGTCGTCACCGTGATGAGCGAGAAGGAGCTGTCACGTTACAACGCCAGTGACATGACCAAGATCGCGGAGATGACGCCGCAGCTTCTGATCTCGAGCGGCTCGAACGGTAACGGCGGCACGATCACGCTACGCGGCATCGGCTCCTCCTCCACCAGCTCCGGCTTCGATCAAGCCGTGTCCATCAACATCGATGGGCTGCAGTACTCACGTGCGACCGTGCTGCATCAAGGCTACTTCGACGTCGCACAGGTCGAGGTACTGAAGGGACCGCAGTCGTTGTTCTTCGGCAAGAGCAGCTCCGCGGGCGTCATCTCGCTCACGACCGCCGATCCCGGCACGACGCAGGAAATGAAGTTCCAGGTCGGCAATGAGTTCGAAGCTGACGAACGTTGGGGCAGCGCCATCTGGTCTGGCCCGCTGTCGGACACCGTGGGGTTGCGCGTCGCCACGCGTTACAGCGAGAGCGACGGCTACATCAAGAACACGGCGCCGGCGACAGTCGATCTGGCCGATGGCTCGTCTATTCCCGCGCCTGACAAGGACTGGCCAGGTAACGAACAGCTGATGGCTCGTGTCACGCTCACCTATGAGCCGGTCGAAGCGCTCGACGTAAAGCTCAAGCTCAACTACACCAACAGCGAAAGCGGCGGCTATTCACCAGGCACCGTGCTGATCGACTGCGACGCAACCGGTTCCGCGCAACTCGCTCCGGGACAGCCGTGCGGTCGACGTTATCGTGTGGCGCAGACGGGAACGTCGCGCAGCATTGCTGCCGCTGAACCGAGCTTCGACGGCGAAGACGGCGACATGTATGCGAAGTACGAGGCTTACTCCGCGGGTTTGAACCTCGACTACCGCTTCGGCGCCCTGCAACTCACCTCGGTGACGGGCTTCTACGAGTTCGACGATGAGTATCTGGGCGACTACGACTTCACAGCCACGCCCCTCATCACTGGCATGGAAAATCCGAACGAGAAGGGCTGGTCTCAAGAATTGCGACTGCTGAGCGATTTCGCGGCGCCGGTCAATTTCATGTTGGGCGCCTACTATCAAGATCGCACTTTCAAGTTCAAGAGCGATTCCCGTCTCAATGGCACCGTGCCTGCGGATTTCATGACGGGACGCTATGTGACCTGGGAGCGTCGCTCGAAGACCGAAGGCGAAGCATGGTCGGTGTTCGGACAACTGACGTGGAAGCCGATCGACACGGTGGAAGTGAGCGGCGGCGCGCGCTATTCGGAGGAAGACAAGGACTCCTACTCCGTGCACACCTATCTGAGTCCCTACTTCGCACCACCATTCCTCCCCTTCCCGATTCCGACCGGACTCTTCAGACCTGTGGGCGTTCCCCTGACGGCGAAGACGCACGACTCCAATGTCTCGCCGGAGTTCACCGTGGCGTGGAAGCCGGGCGATCTGATGCTGTATGCCTCGTATAAGAAGGGCTTCAAATCGGGCGGCTACTCGAACTCCGCGATTCTGTCCTTCGCGACGGTCGCGGACGACGCGACGTTCGACCCTGAAACCGCCGACGGCTTCGAAGTCGGCCTCAAGTCCAAATGGCTCAACGACACGTTGCAGCTCAACGTCGCTGCGTACACGTACAAGTTCAAAGATCTGCAGGTGAACTTCTTCGATGCCGCCCAGATCAACTTCGTGACACAGAATGCGGCATCCGCGAAGACCGAAGGTGCAGAGGCGGAGCTGCGCTGGCTGCCACCCGTCGATGGGCTCGATCTGCGCGCGACGCTCGCCTACAACAAAGCCAAGTACGACAAGTTCCTCTCGTTCTGCTATGCGGGACAAGCGTACGAGGACGGCTGCAATCTCGATCGC
>CBJNAT010000276.1:0-4987 GCA_966434585.1 uncultured Gammaproteobacteria bacterium
CATGGCCGATGACGACCTTACCGGCGAACACGCGCGGCGCCCCGGTGATGTAGCGCCCATCGCCGGCTTGGAATGTGTTCGCACTCCACACTTCGCGACCGGTGCGTGCGTCGATCGCAATGAGACGACCATCAGCGGTGCCCGTGTAGACCTTGCCGTTCCACCAGGCGATGCCGCGGCTGCCCCACGTGTTGCGCACGATTCGGCCCGCACGCTCAATGACGCGTGGATCGTAAGTCCAAAGAAACTTCCCGCTCACCGCATCCACGGCGGTGACGATGCTGTAAGCGCGCGCGAAGTAGATCACTCCATCGACAGCAATCGGCGCCGTCGTCGAGTTGCCCACACCAAGATCGAGATACCACGCAAGCCTCAACCGACCGATGTTGTGGCGATTGATCTCGCTCAACGGGCTGAAGTGTTGCTCGCCGAAAGTGCGGCCGTAACCTGGCCAATCCGTGCCATCGCTCGTATCGAGCAGTTGCGCAGCGGGATCGCGCGCGGGTGGGGTCGCTCCCGCCCCAAGTGCCGCGATAGCTGAAATACTGGCGAGCGCCAGCACGCGCCAGCTTGGACGCACTGTCATTCTCAGCGCCCGCCGCCGGCCCTTGCCTTTGCCAAGGCAGCGCGCATCGTGATGCTCATGACCGTTCCTCTTAAACCTGACGGCACCGGCGCGCACCTGGTGTGCGCGACGCTGCGTTAAGGGTAGGAGGCGGAGGCGGCGGTTTCTTGCTCTAGAGAGCGGCGAGTCTTGGACGTGAGTCGGATCGCAACTGGGAGCGTACCTCGCGGGGCGTCATGCCGAACCGTGCCTTGAAGCAGCGACTGAAATGCGCCGCGTCGATGAAACCCCAGTCGAGTGCAATGCAGGTGATCGTCCTGTGCCGCACTTTGGGATCGGCGAGTGCGTCTCGACAGCGATCCAGGCGCATGGAATGAATCAGTTTCGTAGTGGACGTGCCGTTAGCACGCATGACCGCGTGCAAGTGACCCGTTGAGATGCGCAGCGCGGCCGCGATCTGCGCAGGATCCAGCGTCGCCTCCGCAAGATGCGCCTCGATGAAACTCGTAGCTCGCTCGAAATGCAGCGTGCTCGGCGTTGGCACCATGGCGGTCGGCGTGGCGACGCTGCTGCATAGCGTGGCAATCGTCTCGACGACACGAGAGACTGTGGCATTTTCTTCGGCCCCGGCAACATCGGGTGCTCGCCGCCAGATCGACAACAGGAAATCGCTCAACGCGGCTCTCATGCCGCTGCGTCCGTCGATGACGAGCCCGCAATAACGCTCAGGCGTGCCGAGCGCGGACCGCAACAACGTCGTCGGCAGACGAATGTTGAGCGAGGCGGAGGCGCTGGTGTATTCGACGTGGTAGTTCTCGCGCGAATCGATCAGCACCATCTGGCCGGGCAGGGTATCGACTGTATGGCCGTATTGGCTGTGACGGACTCGGCCGCTACGGACCAGCATGAACACCATGTAACTCTCGGCTTCACCGATGATTCGTTGCCGGCCACGGTGGGCGGCGGCATCGCCGGTGCCGGCGGCGCGCGCCAAAGTAGCCGTGAGCGCCCCGATGGAGCGCATGCGTAAATCGGCCTGGAAGCCGATCGACGCAGGCATCACATCGAAGTCGATCGGCAAGAATGTTCGATCGACGATCGCGTGAAACGCGCCGAACTGCCCGCGATCGCTGAACTGGAAAGATGCGGCGTGCACGACTTTGCCCCCTTAAAGCCCTGCGCACGTGTGCCGGGCCTAGTGCTTACATGAGCTTCCATTCTTATTCGACCGTACGGTCGGTCCGCGCCAGAGTAACATGGCTGACGGCTGGCCACGAATGAGCGCGAGCTTGGCTCGACAGCCCTTTCGTCACGCAACATGACGGAGCGACAAGATCGATCACACCCGTTGACAAGAAGCCCCGGCCGGCACCGGCTACCGTTCGTCCATCCTGAGCGCAAAAGCGCTGCAGCATCCACAAACGATCGGGGGAATGCTTCGTGCCAGACAGCAAACTTGTAACGCGTGCAGTGGCTTGCAGTATGCGTACTTCGCCCAGCTTGACGTTTGCATTGACGGCTGCGCTCTGCGTCATCGATCTGACCTGCAGCGTGGCGCACGCCGAGCTGGACGAGGTGATTGTGACGGCGCGCAAGCGCGAGGAGACGACGCTGAATGTGCCCGTAGCTGTCACCGCCATCAGCGGCGAGCAGCTCGACCGGCTAAACGTCAAAGGTATCGAGCAGCTCGCCGAAACTACGCCCGAGCTCATGGTTGTGCGTGGCAACAGCGGCAGCGGCGCGACGATCAGTATTCGCGGTGTTGGTAACAACTTCACCAGCAACGGCATCGAGCAGTCGGTGGCCGTCATCGTCGACGGCGTCTATTACAGCCAGGGCCGCGTGATCAACGAAGCGTTCTTCGATATGGAACGCGCCGAGATTCTCAAGGGCCCTCAGGCACTGTTCTTCGGCAAGAACGCCACGGCCGGCGTGCTGTCGCTCACGACCAAGGGGCCCACCGGCAAGTTCGAAGCCTCAGGCACTGCGGGGTACGAGTTCGAGACGGACACGGTTTCGTTCGATGGTGCAGTGTCCATTCCCGTCTCAGACAAGCTAGGTCTACGTGTTGCGGTGCGCGGCTCGAGAATGGATGGGGGCTACACGAAGAACCACGCGGGCGCCGTCCCGTTCACGACGTTCGATATCGGGACGGGTGCACTGGCCACCCACACGACCGTGGATCCGGAGCTGCACAATCCGCAGCTGGAAGAGCTGGTCGGCAGACTGTCCGCGGTGTACGACGCGACGGACCGGTTGAAATTCGGGGTCAAGCTCTCCGGGACGAAAAGCCGCAGCAACAACCCGACCTGGAATAACGAGCTGTTCTTCTGCGAGTCCGGCGTCTCGCAAGTGAATCCTGCGGAGCGCTGCACCGGGAACTGGAATTACCGCAACAATCCGATGCCGAAGGATGTTGCCGAGGGCAACAAGCTGCTGGACCGACACGGCGGCAAGATGTATCAGGACTATGACTCGCACAGCATCCTGGGCACGGTCGATTACGAGTGGGACCAGGTGACGTTCACGTCCGTGAACGGTTATCACACGTTCAAGAACTATTTCCTCGGCGATTACGACGGGACCGAGGTCACGAATGGCGGAACGTGGGGCGCGGAGCGGTCCGAGTACTCTGCCTTCTCCAGCGAAAACCGTATTCAGACGAAGTTCTCCGGCCCTGTGAACTTGATGGTTGGTGCGTACTACCAGACCACGGATCTCGACTTCCTGCAGGACGTCATCTTTCCCGCGGGCCCCACCGGCAGCCCAGGCTTGATCGACTCATCCGCAGTCGATCCCTCGACGCGCAATCTCATCTTGCGCAAGGCATCCGCGTCCGACGGCGAGACGTACGCCGGCTTTGCACAGGTGACGTGGGGGTTCAGCCCAGGTTGGGAGCTCGCGCTCGGTGCGCGCTATACACACGAGACGAAGGACTCGTATTTCTTCCAGCCGTATGTGGTGGCGCCGTTCATTGGCTTCTTCGTTCCCGACGCGAGGCTCGCGAAGGATCAGAAGTTCACGAACACCTCGCCCGAAGCAACGCTCAAGTGGAGCATCACGCCGGACGCCACGGCCTATGTCGCGTACAAAGAGGGCTTCAAGTCGGGTGGCTTCTCGGGCAGCGGTATCTACTCCGGAGGCACGACCGTGGACGATCTCGCGTTCGATCCCGAGACGGTCAAAGGCGCGGAGGTGGGCCTGAAGATGAATCTCCTGGATCGTCAGGTGCGCTTGGATTTCAACGTCTTCAGTTACGAGTTCTCGGACATTCAGGTGGACTTCTTCGATACGACGAAGTTTTCGTTCACCACGTTCAACGCCGGCAAGGTCACTTCGCGTGGTGCGGAGCTCGCAGTGGACTGGGCTCCGGGACAAGCGAAAGGACTCACGCTGGGCGCAAGCCTCGCGTACCTACGTGCGAGGTACAAAGATTTCCCGGATGCGCCTTGCTATGCCGGGCAGACGCCGGCGGAAGGCTGCGTAATCCTCAACCGGCCGACGCAGGATCTCAGCGGTAAACGGACGGCATTGGCGCCGGAATGGAGTGGCACGCTGCGCGCGGAGTACGAGCAACCGCTGGCGAACGGTTATCAAATCACCTTGACCGGCAATGTTCGTTACAGCGATGACTATTTCCTGAATCCGCTGGTGAATCCGAACTCGATGCAGGACTCCTTCGCCACGTACGACGCCGCGCTGCGCTTCGGTCCGGAGAGCCGTGCATGGGAGCTCGCTCTCGTGGGTAAGAATCTCTCGAACAAATACGTCGTTAGCGGTTCGTACGACGCGCCGAACAGTGGTGCGGGAACGGGTACACCGGCGGGTGTGCACGCGGATCAAATCGGCTTCATCAGTACGCCGCGTACGGTCGCATTGCAGATGCTCGCGCGTTTCTAGCAGGCAGTCGAGCAATAGTGCATGGCGCACAACAGCGAACATGCGGACCTCGTGTCCGCATTGAAAGACCAAGCCGAATGCCGCGAGCTGATCGCCAGCTACGGACCTGCCGTCGACTGGATCGACAGTCCAAAGCTGCTCGAGATTTTTTGGCCGCGTGCGACCGTGGATCTCGGGCCCGGGTTTTTCATTGGTCCCGTAGAGGACTACGTCAAAACCGTCATCGAGCAGGTCGAGAGGTCATTTCTGCGACGGATGCACAACCCCGGCGCGATTCACACACGCATTCGCGGGGACAATGCCGAAGCCGAGAATGCAGCGGTGAACCAGACACTCGTGAAGAATGCGGAAGGGCTGCGGTTGAGCACCTTCACAGGCCGCTATCTCTGGCAACTCGAGCGGCGCGATGGCTGTTGGCGTATCGCGTCGATGCGCTTCTTTCTCATCTCAGCAGCGCACGAACCGTACGATCTCAGCGGAGAATATCCTGGGCTGAATTTGTTCGAAGATGTGAGCGCACGG
>CBJNAT010000277.1:0-4977 GCA_966434585.1 uncultured Gammaproteobacteria bacterium
CACTCGCGGTAGGGTGAGCGTCGATCAGACAGAGGTTAGGTAAGGGCCAGGAGGGCGCTGGGCCATTGGGCGCTGGCCAGAGAAGATCGCTTTTTCTGGCCAGAGCCCAGAGCCCTCCTGGCCCTCATGCCCTTTTGCTTGAGCCTCCGCACTCGAGCCCGGATACTTGTCGCATGGCCGCGCCGCAGTACCTCACCAATCAGTTCTTGATCGCGATGCCCTCGCTGATGGACGCGAACTTTTCGCAAACCGTCACGTACATCTGCGAGCACAACGAGGCGGGTGCGCTTGGCCTCGTCATCAATCGACCGTTGAAGATGAAGATGGCCGAAGTGTTCGAGCAGCTGAAGATGCCGCTGCCGTCCGACCTGCTCGCGCAAAAGAGCGTGCTGCATGGTGGGCCGGTGCAGACGGATCGCGGCTTCGTGGTGCACGCGGCGGGCAAGCGGTGGGATGCGACGCTGCCGGTGTCCGACCGCATTCACGTGACGACCTCTCGCGACATCCTGGATGCCCTCTCGCGCGGTGAAGGTCCGGAAGTCGCGTTCATCGCACTCGGGTATGCGGGTTGGGATGCGGGTCAACTGGAAGCGGAGCTGA
This sequence comes from uncultured Gammaproteobacteria bacterium, assembly GCA_966434585.1. GTDB lineage: Bacteria > Pseudomonadota > Gammaproteobacteria > Steroidobacterales > Steroidobacteraceae > DATELY01. Next base: position 601 of record CBJNAT010000277.1, read on the forward strand.
CGAGTAACGCGTGGCTCACCGTGGCGTGCGATGAGCGCATCCTCTTCGAAACTCCTTTCGAAGAGCGCTGGCACGCAGCCGCACGCCTGCTGGGCGTCGATCTCGCGACGCTGAGCTCCGAGGCGGGGCATGCGTAGAGGCACAGTGACCGGTGACTCGTGACTGGTGAGTGGCAAGCAAACCTCTTCAAGTCACCAGTCACTTGTCACCTAAAGACGCCATGGCTAGCCGCACACCCACAATCCACCTCGCCTTCGACTACGGCACCCGACGCATCGGTCTCGCAACAGGCGACTCGCTGACCCGCACTGCGCGTGCACTCACGACGCTCGAGCACAACGGCGCTCCACCCTGGGATGCCATCGGCAAGCTGCTCGCTGAGTATCGCCCCGCGGGATTGATCGTCGGCCTGCCCTGCAACGATGACGGCACCCCCACGACGATGACATCGAAGGCACGTGCCTTCGGGGCAGCGCTCCAGCAGCGTTTTGGCATACCGATCGTCTTCGTCGACGAGCACTTGAGCTCTCGGGAAGCGGAATCCGAGCTGCGCGCCGCACGGGCGAGCGGTATGAAGAAGCGGCGCACGGTGCACGCGGATGTGGACATGATTGCGGCGCGGTTGCTGCTGGAGCAGTGGTACAACGCTAACGGATAGCGGATGGATAGGGTCTGGAGCGTTAGTATTGCGATTCGTCGAAACCATCCGCTATCAGACATGCACGACCCCAGCGCCACCATCCAACGCGATCCCGACGGCCGCTTGCGCCACCTCATCACCCTCGAAGGTCTCTCGCGCGCCGAGATCACGCATTTGCTCGATTTCGCGCAGTTCTACGTGCGCGCGCAAAGCGATTTACCGGCGCGCGATCAGAGTCTCGCCGGTCACACGGTGGCGAATCTGTTCTTCGAGCCCAGTACACGGACACGCGTGTCCTTCGAGTTGGCCGCGCGCCGCCTGGGCGCGGACGTGGTGAATCTGGACATGCAGTCCTCCTCGCGCGTGAAAGGCGAGACCGTGCTCGACACGATCTACACACTGCAAGCGATGCACGCGGACATCCTGGTGATGCGAGATGCGGAACCGGGCTTACCGGCCTCTGTCGCGCAATACGTCGCTCCGCACGTGAGCATCCTCAATGCGGGAGAGGCGCATCTGTCGCATCCCACACAAGGACTGCTCGATGCGCTCACGATTCGCCAGCACAAGCGGGACTTCTCGAAGCTCACGATTACCATCGTCGGCGACATTGCGCACTCACGCGTGGCGCGCTCCGCCTGGCAGGCGTTGATAGCGCTGGGCGTCAAGGAGCTGCGCTTGGCCGGGCCTGCAAGCTTTCTACCGCCGCCTGACACTTTCGCAGGTGCGCGCCGCTTCACCGACGTGGGGCAAGCCATCGAAGGCGCCGATGTGATCATGGCGTTGCGGATTCAGAGAGAGCGCATGGACAAGGCGCACATCCCCGACGATGCGACCTACTGCCGCGAATACGGCGTCACGTCCGAACGGCTCGCGAAGGCGCAGCCCGACGCCATCGTGATGCATCCCGGCCCGATGAATCGCGACGTCGAGATCACAGGCGAAGTCGCCGATGGGCCGCAGTCGGTGATTCAGCAGCAAGTGGCCAATGGCGTTGCCGTACGCATGGCCGTGCTCGCAACGATCGTTCGCAACGTGCAAGCACGGAGGCATTTCTCCTGAGACGGCATGGCGGCCGGCCGTCACTGCCGTGAAGAAGCAGTGTCGTGCACGACTGTCAGACCGTCTAAAGCTTCGATCATGTCTGCCACGGCGGAATCGCTCGCCTCAGTCGCCTGCAACGAAAAGTTGATCAGATAACCGGACTCCAACAGAACACCATCCACGCTGTCCTGGAGATCCTTCAGTTCGTGCGCGCCGCGTTTCGAGCGAGCGAGCACGAAGTACTGGCCGCGATCGCCGGAGAACGGTCGCAATAACAGCTCCCCTTCATGCGCTCGAGCAGCCCCCGCATCTCGCAAGCGCTCTGCCAGTTCTTTGATCGAAGTCGACGTGATCGGTGCTTGCGCCCGCCGCGTGTCGATCACGATGAGGTGCAGCCGCTGCGCCGGTTGCCCCGAGACCTGACGTCGCGCATACAGCTGAACCGTGGATCCATCGCGGACTTCGGGCTGGTACTCCCAACCTGGCGGCCATTTGATTTGCAGACGCGGTTGCGGTGTCGATGCAGCAGATGCTGCTGTCACGATCGCGAACATCATCAGTACTAGCGCAGAGGCGAGACGCATGGACGGGTCCTTGTCGTTCAGTGCACGGGGCTGTTGGTTTCGGTCGAGCGGGTTGAAGGGCTGGACGGTGCGAGGTTTTCTTGCGAGTGCGGTTGTTGCTCACGCAGTTCGCGTTCCATTGCCAATGCTTCTTTTGAGGGTGATTTGGCGAAAGTCAGGTGCCTGCAATCGAAGGGCCACAGTTCCTTGGTGGCTGCATTGTCGTGATTCATCCTTTTGATGTTCGATTCGGCTCCGAGACAGCTCGATTGTGCGCGTCTGCGCTCATCGAAAGTTTCAGCAATGTTGAGCGCGTGCTGCATAGCCGCCGCTGCGACAGGGATGCCAGCTGATCCGCAGCCGTGCGAGAGTGATAGATCTATCACCGAAGTCGCCGAGAAGAACTCTTCTGAGGACGTGAGCTCATATTGTGGAAGGCCAGCAACGAACCGTGGTTGGTTGACAAGGGCACTGAGCCGACGCCCAGGTCCTGGTGCCAGCACGATTGATTCCATAGGTGACACTGAAAACAGGCTGGATGCGATCGACGTACTACCGGAGTGATTCAGCCATCCGGGCTTGAGCGCGACGAGATAGGCGTGCTTCTTGGCCAGGAAACGGTTCAGCGCCAGTTCGTCAAACGCAAAGTACCCAAGCGGCCCGCTCTTGGTGATGCTGATGCCCATACAGGCCTCTCGGCGCGGCTTGGGATGAGGAGGCAGCGGAATATTTATCAGCGGCTCATCCCCATAAAAGACAGCCGCGATCCAAACGCCGGAAATCGATCCCCCCTTAGCGTCGGCAACGCGACCGCGAAGGCCCCACCGATCGAGCACCGCAGCGTCGAGAAGAGCAAGAAACAGCAGTACGAGCGCAGCTCGCTTGGGTTCGCTTTTGACCCATATCCACACTCGTGAGACCCACGCGATGAGTGTGCTTAACACTTGGAAAGCCGTGTTTCAGCGGGAGCCGTCGGACGGCAGAAGCACGCCTTGGAACGATCCTACTGGAATCCACCCTATATTCTGTTCACGCTCGCTTGCACCTTTCTCGCTGGTTGCAGGCCACGCTGGGATACGGATTGGATTTCCATTCGCATCGACAAAACTGTTAGCACGCAACCACTGATTCAGAATCTCCCGTCGATCGCCCGAGCTTCCCGTCGACGCGTTATACCTCTGCAAAACCGTACCCGCCTCGCTCAGTCCCTGCGAGTCCAGCCATTCGCCATACGTTTGATCCAACCCCAAGCGCGCATTGGCCTGCGCATCCGTATCGTTCCATTCGCGACCGGCGAGTTGCTGCCACGTGACTTGCGGAATCGCTCCGCCGCGCTGCTCGCGATGGCGCGCAATTTCTTCTGCGAAGGTGCTCGAGAGCATTTCGAAGACCTCGTACTCCATGCGCAAGGTCCGAAGCTCGTTGTAGCGCCACTCGCTGGCGTTGGGTTGTGTCCAGGTGGTGTGCGCAATGCCGGGTGATTGCTGCTGGGCCATGCATTCGTCCCTTGAAAGGCCGCGGATCATCTCCGTTCCGCCGAGAGAGTAGCGGATTTCGCAGCGGGATGGCTCGTCCGGTGGCGGGGTGAAGCGGCTGCCGTAAGTTCTCGGATCGGCTCCCAGTTGTGCGCATTGTCGCTCGGTCAAACCGCGTTCCACGTATGGACCGCGGCGAGGATCGATGACTTCGCACTGCGAGCTGCCAGGCCGGTCGTCCTGATTGTACGTGCGGTCGGGGGCATCCCATCCGGATGGCCCATGCACGCCAAAATGCCCTACATCCGCGATGGGCGTGTTCGCGCTGTTTCTTTGCGGCGCGTAGGGCATGTTGCGTGAGTCGCGGTGAGCAAAGGTGTCTTCGTAGGCATGCAGGTACTCGCCATAGAGCTGATAGCGCGCGCGATCGATTTGATCGAAGTTCGGCACGGGGCAACTGCCGGGTACTGAGCCTGGATGCGTTTGCACCCAGAGATCACGCAGACGAGTTCGATCCGTGCTCGCCAGGAGATTGTCGAGCTGCGCCGATGAGGGGCTGTAGAAGCGCGTGAGCGAATCGAAGGTGCGATCGCCGTACGCGCCCTGGTCGTACGCCAGCACGAAGTGATACAGCGGCAAAGCACGTCCATTCGGG
>CBJNAT010000278.1:0-4974 GCA_966434585.1 uncultured Gammaproteobacteria bacterium
CGGAAAGACCCGCAACATTCGTCGGCGGGTCGCCTTCGCCGTATCTAGTACGTCCCGGCCCGAGTAACTCACCCGTCCGCCAAACAAAAGTCGGTGATCGGCAGAGCGTCGGAAGTAGTCCAGCACGAAGTTCACATCCGCCACGGCATAGTTACGACGTATGAGGTCGACGGCCCGCTGCTCGCCCAGCGAGGCCGTGGCGACGATGTAAGTGCCGACGGGCATGATGCGAGCGCGCAGACTCGGCACGAGATCGCCGAGGTAGGCATTCCCACAAAGCACGACGAACCGCGCGCGAACACTGCCGATTGCAGTCTTTACGACAGCGGGATCGCCGAATTCGATCTGTGTGACCAGCGACTGCTCGTAGATCTGAGCACCCGCGGCACTCGCCGCACGTGCTAACCCCAACGTGTAATTGAGCGGATGCAGGTGAGCACTGCCGCGATCCAGCAGGCCTGCGATGTACTGCTCCGTTGCCAGCAGGTCACGAATTCCTGAGCAGTCGACAAACTCGAGCTGGCCATAGCCGTAGCGTGAGCGCAGATGCGCCTGCTCTGAGAGCAGCTCCGAACGTTGCCGCTCCTTCAGCGCCACCTGCACGTGGCCCCAATGCAGGTCGCATTCGATCTTGTGCTGCTCGATCCGGTGTTTGAGCAGAGCCACCGCCTCGACTGAGAGGTCCCACATGCGACGCGCCGTGTCGAATCCAACCTCCGCTTCGAGCTTCGCCTGGCCGCAGGCATACCCGGACAGCGCCTGTCCGCCGTTGCGGCCCGAGGCTCCGTCACCCACTCGAGACCCCTCGAGCACCGCGACCCGATAGCCCCGTCCTGCGAGTTCGAGCGCCACCGAGCAGCCAGCAATGCCCGCGCCCACGACACACACGTCTGCGGTGATGTCGCCCTGCAGGGTGGGTAGTTCCGGGCGAGCGGCGGCGGTAGCCGCGTAGTAGGAGCGGTGTTTGGCAGGCGGCACGGGCGTCGGTTTGGGCAGGGAATCGCGGCCAGGATAGGCGGTTGAGAGCGCAAACCACAAGCCCGGGGTGTTCCTAAGGCTTTGTTCGGAAAAGGCTTCTTGCTGGTGTCGGTAAGTCGCGGCGGGCGGCGCGGGTGGCGCCTGTGGTTAAATGTCCGGCGTGAACGGCGTCCCCGTTCGCCTCATCTGTATCGCATGCCCAGCCGCAAACCACTCATCGGCATCGTGGCGGACCGCCGGATGCTGGGTCAGCACCCGTTTCACTGCGTCGGCGAGAAATACATCAATGCTGTGGCTTTCGGAGCCGAAGCATTGCCGCTGCTCATCCCCTCGTTGGGCGATGTGGTCATCATGGATCAGCTGTTGCACACACTGGACGGCTTGCTGCTCACCGGCAGCGCCTCCAACGTGGAGCCACATCACTACTCAGGTCCTGCGAGCGAGCCCGGCACATTGCACGATCCGGCGCGCGATGCGACGGCCTTGCCGCTGATTCGGCATGTCATTCGGGACGGCATTCCGCTGTTGGCGATCTGCCGTGGCTTCCAGGAGATGAACGTCGCGTTCGGTGGGACGCTGTGGCAACGAATCCACGAGGTGGATGGCTACTCCGATCATCGGGAGGATCCCAAGACCGAACTCGACGTGCAGTACGGCCCTGCCCACGAAGTGGAGCTGACTTCGGGCGGCTTGCTGCACAGCTATGCGGGCGCTGCTCGCATCAAAGTCAATTCGCTGCACTCCCAAGGCGTGCGGCAACTCGCGCCGGGCCTCACTGTCGAGGCGCGCGCACCGGACGGCGTCATCGAGGCCTTCCGTGTCACGGATGCCGCGAGCTTCGCGCTCGCCGTGCAATGGCATCCCGAGTGGCAATTCCAGAACAACCCATTTTCGCGGGCCTTGTTCGCCGCCTTTGGTGAGGCGGCGCGCTCCCGCGCATCGAGGCGACCATGAGCGGCGTCATTCAACAATTCTTCAAAGAACACGGCATCTCCGAAGTGGAGGCCATCATTCCCGACATGGCGGGCATTCCGCGCGGCAAGATCATGCCCGCGGCGAAGTTCGCGGAAGAGGAGGGCATGCGCCTGCCGGAAAGCATCTTTCTGCAGACGGTCACCGGCGATTACCCGGATGACGAACGCGCGATCAGTCCTTCCGAGATCGACATCGTGCTGAAAGCGGACCCGAATACCGTCCGTGTGGTGCCCTGGGCGGCCGAGCCGACTGCGCAGGTCATCCACGACAGCTTCTATTCCGACGGGCGGCCCGTGACGATGGCGCCGCGTTACGTCTTGCAACACATCCTCGAGCTGTATGCCCAGCATGGTTGGGAGCCCGTGGTGGCGCCCGAGCTCGAGTTCTTTCTGGTCGAGCCAAACACGGATGCCGACTATCCCTTGAAGCCGCCGGTGGGCCGCTCGGGTCGCCCCGAAATAGGGCGCCAGTCGTATTCGATCGCGGCGGTGAACGAATTCGATCCGCTTTTCGATGACGTGTATGCCTTTTGCGAAGCCGAGGACATCGAGATCGACACGCTGATCCACGAAGACGGCGCGGCGCAGATGGAGATCAACCTGATCCACGGCAACGCGCTGTCGCTGGCGGACCAGGTATTCCTGTTCAAACGGACCGCTCGTGAAGCGGCTCTGCGCCACAAGATGTACGCGACGTTCATGGCCAAACCCATGGCGCGTGAACCAGGCAGCGCCATGCACATCCATCAGAGCGTCGTGGATCGCCGCACCGGCCGGAACATCTTCAGCGAGGCGGATGGCAAGCCTTCGCAGCTGTTCTTCTCGCACATCGCCGGACTGCAGAAGTATCTCCCGGCCGCGATGTCGCTGTTTGCACCAAATGTGAACTCGTATCGCCGCATCACGCGCTTCCATTCAGCGCCGATCAACACACAATGGGGCTACGACAACCGCACGGCCGGCCTGCGCGTGCCCGTGTCCAATGCAGAGAATCGCCGTATCGAAAACCGCGTCGGTGGCGCGGATGCCAATCCCTACATCGCGATTGCCGCATCCCTGGCCTGCGGCTATCTCGGCATGGTGGAAGGCTTGAAGCCCAGCGATCCAGTGACCGGCAGCGCCCACGATCTGCCGTTCTCGCTCCCCCGCAACATCGAGGATTCACTGCGCCTATTGCGTGAATGCCGACCGCTGATCGATCTGCTGGGCGAGCGTTTCGTGCTGGCGTATTCGGCGGTCAAAGAGAGCGAATACGAGACTTTCTTGCAGGTGATCAGCTCGTGGGAGCGCGAGTATCTGCTGCTGAACGTGTGAGCGGCCGTCAGCTAGCTGGCTGCTGGCTTGCTGGCCCAGATAGCTGCCACGAATCTCTGGCTAAGTAGCCAGCAACCCAGTGTCCGCACTGCGGATGAGCTCGCGTGTGCCGCGTGCGGCCTCACCCATCCCATCACCAGACTAGCCGAGCATCTCCGCGCTGGGTTACGCTCGTCGCAGTTGCTCACTTTCGCCACAGGAGAACGCTTCCTTATGAAACCAACACTCCGACTTGCCCTCAGCTGCACGGTGGCGGCGTTGGCGCTCGCCGGTTGCGGCAAGAAGGAAGAGAAGACGGCGGACACAGGCGCATCGGCTGCCGCGCCCGCCGAAGAAAAAGTACTCAATCTCTATATCTGGAACGACTACCTCGCCGAGGACACGATCTCGAACTTCGAAAAAGAAACCGGCATCAAGGTTTCAGTCGCGAACTACGGCAGCAACGAAGAACTCGACAGTAAGCTCGCTCCCGGCAATTCCGGTTACGACGTTGTGGTCCCGTCCGCTTCGACTTATGAGCGGCAGATCAAGGCCGGCTACTACCAGAAGCTCGACAAGTCGCTGCTGCCCAATCTTAAGAACATGGACCCGAGCATCCAGCAGAGATTGGCGCTGCAGGACCCGAACAATGACTACGCGGTTCTGCACATGTGGGGTACGACGGGTATTGGCTACAACGAGGCAATGATCAAGGCCGCGGCACCGGATGCGCCGCTCGATAGTTGGCAACTCCTGTTCGATCCTGCCAACGCGAAGCGCTTCCAGAAGTGCGGTATCGCGGTGCTCGAGTCCGCAACGGAAGTGTTCAGCATGACCCTGGCTTCCATGGGTAAGGATCCGAACAGCCAGAATCAGGCGGATCTGGAGGCCGCGGCCGAGCGGTTGATGACGATCCGTCCGTACCTTCGCTACATCGATACGCAACGCATGATCGGGGATTTCGCCAACGGCGATATCTGTCTGGCGGTGGCCTATAACGGCGACATTCTCCAGGCCCGTGACCGCGCCGAGGAGAACAAGACGGGGCAGAAGCTCGTGTATGTGGTTCCGAAGGAAGGCACGATCAGTTGGTACGACAGCTATCTGATTCCGAAGGACGCGCCGCACCCGAAGAACGCGCACCTGTTCATCGACTACATGCTGCGCCCCGAAGTCATCGCGGCCGTGAGCAATTACACGAATTACGCGAACGGCAATGCCGCTGCGGCTCAGTACGTGGATGAAAGTGTGAAGAACGATCCAAGCGTCTATCCGCCGCCCGAAGTGATGGCGAAGCTTGCGCCCGACATGACGGACACGGAGGAAACCACGCGCATCATGACGCGTCTGTGGACGAAGTTCATGACGGGTAAGTGACACAGGGTCATGGCTGCACGGCCCGAAGAACGCAAGGCTCCATGGACGGAGCCGAATGCGAAACCCTATCTGCGCATCGAGCGCGTCACGAAGAAGTTCGGCGAATTCGTTGCCGTCAACGATGTCTCTCTGAACATCTATCAACGCGAAATCTTCTGCTTGTTGGGAGGTTCGGGCTGCGGCAAGACGACGCTTCTGCGCATGCTCGCCGGCTTCGAGCAGCCGACCTCTGGCAGCATCTTTCTGGACGGTGTGGACATGGCGGGTGTGCCGCCGTACGAGCGGCCCGTCAACAGGATGTTCCAGTCCTACGCGCTCTTTCCCCACATGACCGTGGCCGAGAACGTCGCCT
>CBJNAT010000279.1:0-4974 GCA_966434585.1 uncultured Gammaproteobacteria bacterium
ATGCAGCCTCTCGTTCGAAGTTGGTGCTGGCTTTCATGAGCAAGTCCCATACCACTTGCACTTGATGCGTGGTTTCGCACCGAGGGCGCGCATGAACGAGCCTCGAGCGCTCCATCACTGATCACGATCTCTCCACGAGTGCTCCCTTTCGGTGCGAAGAGCGAGCCACGAACGCAGTGCTTCCCACCGGAACACCTTTCCAGCAGCGTCGAAAAGGACTCTTCTTCGCCGATCAGAATGGCTGTGGCAGGCCGAAGCAGTGAGGCTCTCGTTGCGATGTAAATCTCGGGCACGCTGTTTGCAGCCGGGTCGCACAAGATCACGAGAATAGTGCGTCTAGGGTTCCGATCGCGCACGCGCGCGATGACTGGTCCGAGAGAGGCAGCCCAGGGCAGATGCTCGGGGTACACGGCGGGACAAAAGCCCGGGAGATTCGAATCCGCATCTAGCAGATCGGGTTCACGATGGCTCGCGCCAGCTTGGGATGAGCGGTGCGCGAGGCTTTGTAACGAATGCCCGTAAACCAACGTCCTTCTATAACGAGGAAGCCGCATGCAAGTCGCCCGCACGTTCATCCGCTCACTGCTGCTCGTCACCACGCTTGCGTTCATGACGATGCAGCCCGCCAGCGCTGCCGAGAAGAAGAGCTTCAAAATCGCCTGGAGCATCTACGTCGGCTGGATGCCATGGGACTACGCCGCACAGAACGGCATCGTGAAGAAGTGGGCCGACAAGTACGGCATCAAGATCGAGTTCACCCAAATCAACGACTACGTCGCGTCCATCCACCAGTACACCGCCGGCGGCTTCGACGGCTGCGTCATGACCAACATGGACATGCTGACGATTCCGGCAGCCGGCGGTGTCGACTCCACCGCGCTCATCGTCGGCGACTTCTCCAACGGCAACGATGGCGTCGTGATCAAAGGCAAGGGCAAGAAGCTCGCGGACATCAAAGGAATGCCCATCAATCTCGTCGAGCTCTCCGTGTCGCACTATCTGCTCGCGCGCGGTCTCGAAACCGTGGGTCTGAAGGAGCGCGACATCAAAGTCGTCAACACATCGGATGCGGACATCGTCGGCGCGTTCGCTGCGGCCGACACGAAGGCGACCGTCACCTGGAAGCCGCAGTTGAGCGAGATCCTCGCCGCCCCGAATGCGCAGATCGTGTTCGACTCGAGCAAGATTCCCGGCGAGATCATCGATCTCATGGTCGTGAACACCGCGACGCTGAAGAGCAACCCGGCGCTGGGTAAGGCGCTCGTGGGCGCGTGGTACGAGACGATGGCGCTGATGAGCGCGAAAGATGCGAAAGCAAACGCTGCGCTCACGCAAATGGCCAAGGCCTCCGGCACCGATCTCGCCGGGTTCAACAGCCAGCTCGCCACGACGAAGATGTTCTGGACGGCGAGCGAGGCGTACGCGTTCACGAGCGGCCCGCAACTACCGAAGACGATGGACCTGGTGCGCAAGTTCTCCTTCGACCATGGCCTGCTGGGCGAAGGCGCCAAGACGGTCGATGCGGTAGGCATCGAGTTCCCCGCCGGTAAGACACTCGGCAACGCGAAGAACGTCAAGATGCGCTTCGATGCCAGCTATACCAAGTTGGCGGTGGATGGGAAGTTGTAAGAATCGGCCACAGGTGACAGGCAACAGGTTACAGCCAGAAAGAGCAACATCCTCATCTGGCTGTAGCCTGTAGCCTGTCGCCCTCTTCGCCAATGCGCCTCGTCAATCTCCATCCGTCCCGCGCGGTCGGGCTCTTCCTGGGCATATTGCCCTTCGCCCTGCTGCTGGGCGCCTATGTGATCGGCTCCGAGATCCGCCTCGAAGCGAATCCCGACGATAAGCTGCTGCCTGCGTTGCAAACACTTGCTGACACGGTGCGCGGCTATGCATTCGAGGAAGATCGGCGCAGCGGCGAGATCCTCTGGTGGCTCGACACGTGGGCGAGTCTGAAGCGGATCTCGATCGCGCTGGTCATCTCATCGGCGCTAGGCTTGGCAACGGGGCTCGCCATTGGCGCGATTCCATACATTCGCAGTCTGTTCGCGCCATTCATGTCGGCGGTATCGATGATTCCGCCGCTTGCGATTCTGCCGATCCTCTTCATCGTCGCGGGGCTCGGTGAGACCGCGAAGATCGCGCTCATCGTCATCGGCGTGACCCCTGTGATCGTGCGCGACCTCGCGCTGCGTGCCGCCGAGTTGCCGACCGAGCAACTGATCAAGGCCCAGACACTCGGCGCCTCCAGTTGGCTGCTCACGATGCGAGTGATCCTGCCGCAGCTGTGGCCGCGACTGATCGATGCCGTGCGTCTGCAGCTCGGCTGCGCGTGGCTGTTCCTCATTGCAGCCGAAGCGATCGCCTCCACGGAAGGACTCGGCTATCGCATCTTTCTCGTGCGTCGTTATCTCGCCATGGACGTGATTCTGCCGTACGTCGTGTGGATCACGCTGCTCGCCTTCCTGATGGACTTCGGCTTGCGGCGCTTCCGTGCGCTGTTGTTTCCGTGGGCGGAGACGCGCTGATGGCGGTCGTTACAGCGAAGCGCTTGTGGAAGGAGTACGGCGCGCACGTCGTGCTCGAGAATTTGAACCTCACGGTGAAGGATCACGAGTTCGTGACGATCGTGGGCGCGTCCGGCTGCGGCAAAACGACGTTCCTGCGCATGTTGCTCGGCATCGAACAACCCACGCGTGGCCAACTGCTGCTAGATGGCGAGCCGGTCCCGGCCGAGCCTGGGCCGGATCGCGGTATCGTCTTTCAACGCTACTCGCTATTTCCGCACCTCAGCGTGATGGAGAACCTATTGCTGGGTCTGCAATTCCGCGGCTCGCCCGTGGTCGGCCGATTGTTCGGCTCGAAACGTCGAGCAGCACGCGAGAAAGCAGACTCCATTCTCGATGCGGTCGGCCTCTATCCCGCGCGCGATCGTTATCCCTCGCAACTCTCGGGCGGCATGCAGCAGCGACTGTCGATTGCGCAGTCGGTGATCTGCGAGCCCCGTGTGCTGCTGCTCGATGAGCCTTTCGGTGCGCTCGACCCAGGCCTCACGGCCGACATGCACGAGCTCATCCTCAAGCTATGGGCCGAGCGCAGGATGACGATCTTCATGATCACGCACGATCTTAAGGAGAGTTTCGAGCTCGGCACGCGTCTGCTCGTCTTCGATAAGGTGCGCAACGACCCGCAGTCACCAGAGGCTTACGGTGCCACGGTCACATTTGACATCCCTCTGAAGGGCACCGCGCACGCGCGCCAGATCAAGCGCGAGATCACAGATGCGGCGCAGCGGTCGGCACTGACTACCGCGATCTGACGGCCCGCACTGGGATCGGGCAATGCAAGTGCGACGCAGCTAACACCTCTGCGGCATTTCCCCAGCCGCAGCTCAACTTCCCCTTATCCGCGCCGACACAACTGACGAGCGGGTCGCAAGCGCGGCGGCGTCGGTGCTGCATTGCGCGCGAGCTTGCGCCGGTCGGCGGACAATCGCATCGACCGGATATGAGGGAAAGCCGGAGCAAACAATGTCAGCCGTTATTCTCGCCGTTGATGATTCCGCCTCCATGCGCCAGATGGTGAAGTTCACCCTGGAAAACGCAGGCTACAAGGTCGTGCAAGCCGTCGACGGCGTTGAAGCATTGGAAATCGCCAAGACGAGCCAGGCGCATCTCGTCCTCACGGACGTGAACATGCCGCGCATGGATGGCATCTCGCTCGTACGCGAGTTGCGTGGCCTGGATCAGTACAAGGGCGTGCCGATGCTGATGCTGACCACAGAATCGGGCACTGAAACCAAAATGCGCGGCAAACAGGCCGGCGCCACCGGTTGGATCGTGAAACCGTTCAACCCCGAGCAGTTGCTCGCGACCATCGCACGGGTTCTGCAGTAGCTCACGAAAAGCCGAAAGCACGAGCTCGTCATGTTCAATCATGCTCTCGAACCGATAGAGCACCCGGAGCCGCCCGGCGTAGGCGCCGAGTGGTCGCCGGAGCAGCAGACCGCGCAGATGCTGGACCTGTGCGAGGCACAAATGGAAGCCGCTCTGCAGGAGTCGGATACGGCCGTCGATGCGCTCGTCCAGGCGTTCACGTCGATGTCCGAAACGGCCCGAAACATCAGTGGTCTTGCGGGCACATTGCCGCCCTCCGATGAACAGCGTGCCCTTGCGGACGTGGGTCGTCACTGCGAAGCCATGACGAAGCAGATGGCGCAGGCCGTGATCGCCTTTCAGTTCTACGACAAGCTGTCGCAGCGCCTGGGGCACGTTCGCTACAGCCTTTCGACGCTCGCACTGTTCGTCTGCGATCGCACGCAGACAACGCAGCGGGAACAGTGGAAGAAGCTGTTCACCGCGCTACGCCGCCTATATCGCACCGAAGAAGAACGCGCGATCTTTCAGCTCGTCACGCAAGGCATGTCGGCCGATGAAGCGCGTCAGAAGGTGCAGCACGACAAGACCCCCAGTGCGCAAGCGTTTGGCGACGTGGAGCTGTTCTAATACAGGCGACAGGTAACGGGTGACAGGTGACAGATGACAGCCAGCACCCCGCTTCTTATCTGGCTGTAGCCTGTAGCCTGTGACGCCGTTCGCGTCTTAGGGGAAAACCCTGCCCATCCCCGAGCACTGTGTGATGTATCGCACGGTCCTTGTGCGTGCCGTTCTTACCATCGAAGTCGTGTAGAAACGATCAAGCGAAGGAGGAACACATGGCGATTCAGACCCGAACCCTGGTCGGTGCCGCAGGTGTACTCGTCGTCGCTGCGCTGATCCTGGGCTTCAACTTATTGATGCCCAAGCCGCACGCCGACGTGAAAGCCGCTGATGGCAGCCCCCGTGCGTTCAGCGTCGAGATCTCTGACGCGGAACAGTGACCATACGAGCACGTCAGCTCGCTAGTCGGCTAGCCAGAATCAGCCACCACTTCTCTGGCTAGCAGACTAGCTGACTAGCCGACTGATCGACC
>CBJNAT010000280.1:0-4974 GCA_966434585.1 uncultured Gammaproteobacteria bacterium
TTCGCACGATGGCATGATTGAGACTCACATCGTCCTCGATTACCGCGACCACTCCCTGTTGCTCGCGTGCGGAATGATCTGCCCGCAACATCGGCGCACCTCGCTCTGACGCAAGTGAACGAAATAACGCCCGGGCCGTCGCGAACACAATGCGTAGTTGGTGCGTGCGAATTACAGCGTGCGGATCGGCACTGTGAACATGAAGGCTGCGCCGGAGCCGGCGTTCTCTGCCCAGATGGCGCCGCCGTGGGCCGCAATGATGGATCGTGCGACCGAAAGACCGAGGCCCATGCCCTCAGGCTTGGTCGTGAAGAACGATTCGAAGAGCTTCGTGCGTTGCTCGGGTTTGAGCCCGGAACCGTTGTCCTTCACCGTCACTTGTACGTGTTCCTCGTCGCAGCGCTCGGTACGCAGCTCCATCCAGCGCGCTGCTCGCGGTGTTTCTTCCATCGCGTCCATCGCGTTGATGATGAGGTTCAGTAGTACCTGCTGCATGTGGACGGGATCTGCCGGAACCCGAGGCAACTTCGGGTCCAGCGACGTGCGAATGGTCACGTTGCGGCGTAAGGCGTCTGGCAGGATGAGTGTCAGAACATTGGAGGCGAGCGCGTTGATGTCGACGTGCTCGAATTGCAGCTCGCGCTTGCGTAGCAGCAGACGCAGCTTGCGCACGATGGCATGTGCGCGCAGCCCGTCGTTGCGAACGTCTTCCAGTATTTCCAGGATCGATTCGACGTCGTGCTCGGGGTTGCGCAGCAGCCTTTCGGCCGTCTCGAGATTGCTCAGGATCGCGCTCAACGGCTGAGTCACTTCATGAGCAATGGAAGCAGAGATCTCGCCCACTAACGCGAGCCGCGCCGCGTGTGTGATTTCCGCGTGTTGCCTTTGCGGGTTTGCGCGCGAACGCAGTTGGCGGCGATTCTGCACGGCCAGCACGATCAAGATGACGGACTGGATGCCGATCAGAACGCTGAGCAGAAGTGCCAGATGGTCCATAGCGACGCCATAACTCGGGCTCACGCGTCGGCATGTGGAAAGTCACCTGCGTGGCACCAGTGAATCGACCACATCGCTCGATGCGACGCGTGTTCGCGCTGCGACGTTCACGAGCCGTGAGCGGCAGCGTGCACCAGATCGCCAACGCTGCCTATTTCCCCATGTACCAATTGAGCGAGCGCGAGGCGCGACCAGAATGCCTTGGTATAAAAGACGTGATTCCACTCGGCTCCATAGGGGAGACGCATCATGAACACGAGCAGAGTCTGGCCCTCGCAAGCAAGGGTGTACGCAGTCGATGACGACGACAGTTTCCGTCAGAGCCTGCTGCGCGTGCTGGACGTCGCTGGATTGAAGGGGATCGGTTACGCGAGCGCGGGAGACTTTCTCATCGATCGCATGCGGGAGTGCGAGCAGGAAGGACCGGCTTGCATGCTGCTCGACATCTCGATGCCAGGACCGAGCGGCATCGAGCTGATGAAGGCACTGGCTTCGCATGCGACGGCGCCTCCGATCGTTTTCTTGACCGCGCGCGACGATGTTTACACGAGCGTCGATGTCATGAAATGTGGCGCGGTCGACTATCTCGTAAAACCCGTGAAAACAGAACGCCTCTTGCAATCCATCGAACGGGCGCTGCTGGTCGATGTGGAGCGTCGCACTCTACGCAGTGAGCGGGGCAATCTGGTGCAGCGGATGAGCCAGCTCACGAATCAGGAGCGATTCATCTTCCGCGGTGTGGTCACTCACCGTCTCAACAAGCAGATGGCCGTGCAATTGAACGTTTGTGAGCGCACGGTGAAGACATTGCGCTCCCGGATGATGGAGAAGTTGCAGATGCACTCGGTACCAGAACTGGTCCGTGCGGCCCTCCTCCTGCAGGCGGATGCGGCCGACACTTCGTCCGCGAAGCTCGACCTGACGCACAGACAACCTCGATTCTCGACGGAGCGGGCAGATATGCGGAGTGCGCCGTAATAGGCACGCTGCTGGTCGGAAGCCGGAGAGAGTTCCTCGCTGACACTGCGACTCGCTTGGGTATCCGCAGTAAGTCGCGTTCGCGCTGTTCTCAGGTGCCTATTCGATCGTCATCCGCAGCCCGTCGTACACGAACGCTCGAGCGATGCTGTTGCAATCTCGCTCGCTGACGCCGGCTGTGCGTGCAACCGTATACCAACCTGCGCGCACCTGTGCCTCCATCGCATCGATGATCTGCGCAGCGTCTTCGCGCGTGAGCAGGAAGCGCGCGCACTGCGAAAGAAGGTTGGTAGCGTTTGCATATCGACCGTAGTCGCCCGCGGCCAGCGCGAGAACGCGACGCTCGACACTCACCGCTGGGAAGGGAACGAGGTCGTAGGCTGGCGAGAGTCGCCACTTCTCATTTGGAGCGATGACGGCGTGGTTGCGAGGATGATCATCGGTGTTCGAGATGAGCGCATTGAACACCATGCGTTTGAACAGCTCGCGCGCGTCGGCGCGAGGATCGCCGCTCACCCGGCGTAGCTCCTCCGCCAGCAGCACATAGGACCAGCGATCGCGATCTTGATGAGAGTCTCCTGTGCGAAGCAGTGTGAGTGCGCTCAGCATGCGAGCGCGACGATAGCCATCTTCATGCGGCTCGCGATCGAAGCGTTTGACCAGCAGCACGTCTCGTCCGGCGACGTCAGTGACGCGGCTTTCGGCGGTGGTGAGGCCGCACTCTCGCGCAAGTAGGAGCATCGCGTGTTCGACGCGCGCGTGATTCCAGGGATCGTCAGTGCGGTTGAGCTTCGCGATCCATAACTGCCCTTGATCCTCGAATGCTTCAGAAGTCATTGTCGAGCGCACCCTTCGCAACCGGATATGCGCGCTCTCGCGTGCGCGCCGCCCGTTGCACGATGTCATCGCGTGCAGGCTCAGCCAGTTCGTTCACTTGCGGCAGCAGGCCGTACGCCCACATCAGTCCAACGTAGACGCCAATGGCGGTTCCTGGCTTGCCGGCTTCGGCGGTTGCAACCGCGCGATAGCCGACACCAATCTTGGCGGCGACGGACTCGATGGAGAGATTGCGTGCGAGCCGGGCTGTCCGCAGATTGGCGCCCAGCCGCTTGAGCGAAGTCTCCACTTCGAAGGGCGGCATGGAGGAGGCAGTATTCGGTCTTGGCATGTCTTTCAGAGCGAAAAAGCGGCTGTAATCGTCCTTGAAAAGCATACTTCTAGCCTCTGGAGCCCGTCTAATGCGGCCTAAGGGGGTAATCGAGAAACCTCTGGTCCCGGAGTCGGCAGGCGGAGGGCTTGGAGGTCATGCTGCTTTGCGATTTAAGCGGTCATGGATCCGGTCATTTTAAGGCCATCGTGCATTCCAATGACTTGATTTAGCAATTACTATTCCGGCCACGGATCCGGCCATAAGGTCGTGACGGGGACCGCTTTGAGGCCAACTGCCGCTGAGCCTTACATGCCCACAGAAGGCATCGAGGCGCTCGAGAACTTAGCATTCGACTTGGCACGGGAGGCGAGCGCGCTCTCCGGTCAGCTTCATCCTGTCGTTCGGCTCTCGGTGGCCGAGCTCGTCCGGTCGATGAACTGCTACTACTCGAATCTCATCGAAGGGCACAGCACGCACCCTCGAGATATCGATCGCGCCTTGGCTGAGGACTATTCGACTGATCCACGCAAGCGAGATCTGCAGCTCGAAGCGCGCGCACACATCGAGGTGCAACGCATGATCGATTCGCGCGCAGATTTTCCCAAACCGCCGGCGTCACGCGCGTTCATTGAATGGACGCATCGCGAGTTCTGTACGCGATTGCCCGAGAGTCTGCTCATAGTTGAGAACCAAGACACGCATGAACGACTGCGCGTAGCTCCTGGCGAGTTGCGAAGACGCAGCGTTGCTGTGGGTCGGCACGTTCCTCCGGACGCAGACGAACTGCCCGCATTCATGGATCGCTTCGAACAGGCTTACGCGTCGGAGAGACTGACAAAGCTTCGGCAAGCGATCGCCGCAGCAGCCGCTCATCATCGCCTTCTTTGGATCCATCCATTTCTCGATGGTAACGGCCGCGTCACTCGATTGATGTCGCACGCGATGTTGCTCGACCTCGGCGTCGGATCTGCTCTTTGGTCGATTTCTCGAGGTCTTGCTCGCCGTTCGACAGAGTACAAGCGCTTGTTGATGGCGGCAGATGAGCCGCGCAAAGGCGATCTCGATGGACGCGGCGCCTTGTCCCAGAGCGCCTTGGTCGACTTCTGCTCATTCTTCCTGGAATGCTGTCTCGATCAAGTTCGGTACATGCGCGAGCTGCTAGAGCCCTCAGAGCTGCAACGGCGCATCGAGTTGTACGTCCGCGATGAAGAAGATGCGGAACGCTTGCCTAAGCGCAGCTTCTCCTTGCTGCGTGAAGCGCTCCTGTCTGGGGAGTTGGAGAGAGGGCGTGTTCCCCGGCTGATTGACGTGAGCGAGCGCACGGCGCGACGTGTGGTCTCTGCACTCGTGGAGAAGCGCCTGCTCGTATCAGAGTCTCACAAGGCGCCACTTCGTCTCGGATTTCCAGTCGATGTCGTTGAGCGTTGGTTCCCAAGACTTTATCCGTGAGTACGAAGTGGTCCACTGATCGTGCGTTGAAGATAGCGACATGATCAAGGATGCGATCACGGTAACCGCTCGACAGTCCTGGCACGACAAAGCACCGCCAACGGTGCTCGCGGAACTGAGTGCAGCGCCGCACGGCCTTTCGCAAGCAGAAGCGAATGAGCGACTCGCGGTGCATGGTCCTAATCGCCTGCCGGAGCCGCCAAGGCGAAGCGCACTGGCGCGCTTCCTGCTGCAGTTTCACAACATCCTGATCTACGTCCTGCTCGGCTCCGCAGCGATTACGGCCGCGATGGGGCACTTTGTCGACACGCTCGTGATCGTGGCGGTGGTGATTGCGAACGCGATCATCGGCTTCATTCAGGAAGGCAAAGCAGAGCGGGCAATGGACGCGATCCGCCAAA
>CBJNAT010000281.1:0-4972 GCA_966434585.1 uncultured Gammaproteobacteria bacterium
CAGTGCATGCAAAGATGTGTCCTTAGAGCAGGTGTCGTCACATACGGTCGCAGTAAGCTCGAGACTGCTGCCGGGCCGCCGGCTGCGAGCTCGCGCCAGCGATCGTCGAGCCTCGGGCCAAACCACGGAATCTTTGCGACCCATGAAGGCGGCGGCTGTACGCCGTCGTTGAGCAAAGACTTCACGAGCTTTGCGCCTTCCTGCAGGCCGTCGATCAAAGCACCGACAGCGAACGCGAATGGCAGGATGAAGACTGCCAGCATGATCACCGTCATCACTGCCGTGGCGAGGCCGCGGTGATTGCCGAGATAGCGCTGCAGTCGCAGCAACAGCGGCCACGTCGCGATCACGATGGTCGTCGCCAAGAGCAAGGCGCCGAGAAAAGGCAGCAGAGTCCAAAGGCTGCCAGCAATCAGCAGCGCAATGATGAGCAGTACGAGCAGGATGCGAGCGAGGTCGTTGTGCGGCTGCGCCACGGCAACATACTCAAGTTGCGGAGCATCCGAGTGTGTAGGCGCAATATCCAAGGAACAAGCGTAGCCCGGGACATCGACTCGTGCCCCTGATCCGTCTAGGCGCTGCTCACGATTTACGCACACAGCCTCGCAGAAGAGACAGCGCGGTCACGATGACGATCCACCCTTTCCGCGCCGCGGCAAGCTGTGGCATTCAGTGGCGCACATGGCGCTAAGTTGCCTACTTCAGAGAAGATATTGGACAGGATTAACAGGATTTACAGGATTAAAGAACGGCGAAACGCCTTCATCGAGATGCTCTCATCTCACCATGCCGTTCATCCCGTTTGCTCAAGGCATGGATTCCCGTCCGGACGTTTGCCGCACGCGTATCTCCTCTGCGTCCAACGCGGGCAGAGCGAACTGGAATGTCGCTCCATGCTGGGCGTTGTTCTTCACCGTGAGAGACCCGTGGTGAGCTTCGATGATGGTGCGCGTGACGCATAGTCCGATGCCCATGCCGTTCGCCTTGGTCGTGAAGAAAGGCTCGAACAGCTTCGGTAGCACTTCATCGGAGATCCCGGTGCCGCAATCCGATACGGCTATTTCGATGTCGTCATCGGTCCCACGCTGTGCACGGACGATGATCTTGCGTCGCTCTGACGATAGTCCTGCGACCGCATCCATCGCATTCACGATGAGATTGATGAGCACCTGGGAGAGATGAACCTTGTCGCCCAAAACCCTACCCAGACGGGGCTCAATCACCGCTTTGATGCTGATGTTGCGCGTGATCGCATCTGCCTCTAGCAGGGCCATGACGTCCTGAATCAGGCTGCCCAACACAACCGGCTGAAAATCGACCTCTCTGCGCTTGAGCAGAGCCCGCGTGCGGTCAATCACCTGTGCTGCGCGCCGGACATCGTGCAGCACGTCCTGCGCGATATCGCGCAGTTCGGCAAGATCCGGGGCCGGTTGTCGCAACATCACTTCGGCGGCTTCCGCGTTGTGCAGGATGGCACTCAGTGGTTGCCGGAGCTCGTGGGCGAGCGTTGCAGACAGTTGCCCGAGGAGTGACACCCGATTGGCATGCGCAAGCTCGCCGCGTAGCTCGTCCAGTTGTTGCTGCGCCTCGTGCTGCGAAGTGACGTCGCGCACGACGCCATGAACGACAGACAACTGACCACTCGGATCCGCGTCGGAACGGCCGAGTGCCATCAGCCAGCGAATCGATCCATCCGGCCTACGAATGCGGAACTGCACTTCGTTCTCGCCTTCGCTTGCCGTAGCGCGTGTACCCGCTGTCTGCACGCGTCCCAGATCGTCTGGGTGTATCCGCTGAGTGAGTCCTGCAGCGTCGAGCCGCTCGTCAGGACGAATGTCGAACAACGCGCGTGCGCGTTCGGTTGCCCAGATCGCGCCGCTACGTGCATTCCACGACAACAATCCCAGCCCCGCCGCTTGGGCTGCAAGTTCCAGGCGTTCCTCGCTCGCCTTCAGCTCCCGTGCGAGTCGTGAGGCACGGAGCATGTCGCGACTCAGCTCGAAGGACATGGCGACCAGCATGATCAAGAAGGGCGGCGTCGTCAGCATGGGCAACTGCAGCACCCCCCAGATCACGAGCTGCGTGTAAAAAACCGAGGTGCCGAAGAAGAGGGCCGTTGCCGCTCCCACTGCCACTTTCCGCCGTGCCCCTGCCCCGCCCTGACGCCAGATCGAGACTGTTGCATCGACGATGAATAGCACGGCTAGAACGCTGGCAAGCGTTGCGATCCACTGCATCGGACTCGTCACCATGCTATCGACGACGGAAATCTCTTCACCAAGAAATGGCTCACGGACGATGCTTTCGACGCGACGGAAATTGAAGTTCGGAGCGAGCTCGAAATTGGCCAGGAGAATGAAGCTGCGCAGCGCAACGATGATCCACGCGAGCCACGCTCTACCGGCGCCGAGGTACGTCCTCACGAACACCAGCATGCCCACCGTTATGCAGAAGACGGGCAGCTGAAACCAGCGTACCCATCCGGCCCACGCTTGCGCCGTAGCGGCGCTCATCATTTGTAATTCGACCCACGCGATCCCGACCACACTGAAGCCAACGAGCCCAAACGCCAGATTCGCGCGCGCCCTCGGATCCATGAGACCCACGATGCTGTGGATCATCGCGAGCACGAGCGCCGTGGCTCCGGCAACCGACCACAGAATGGTCGCATACATCATCGCTGGCCCATCTCCTTCGCGCGTGCTCGATGTTGTAGTCGAGGTCGTCAATGGAGTTGGTCCGCATGCTACTCGTCTGCAGAAGAGCGCCCGCTGCGAGTACTGCCTACTTCGTACCCATTCCGCGCATGGCATCCTGCCGCGGGCTCGAGAATCGAAAGTCCAGATCTTGCGGGCTCATCGGAGGATCTTGCGGTGCGGCGCGGCACGCTCAAAACGGAACTCAGTGCTCGGCTGCATAGCGGTGCCATTCTGATCTTCGCTGCATCGTCTCTGTGCTCTGCTCAGGATCTCAGTCTCGACGATACGGTCCACGTGTGGGCGCAGAAGCGTCCCACCACGCTCCAGGATGTTCCGATGTCGGTATCCACGCTGACGGCCGAGCAGCTGCTAGCCAGCGGTATCACAGACTTATCCGGAGCCGCTCGAGCACTTCCCGTTCTCCATCTGCAAAGCAGTGTCACCGCCGTAACCACCACGCTGCGCATACGTCGCATCGGTAATCTGGGCAACATCCCGACGTTCGAACCGGCCGTCGGTCTATTCGTGGACGGCGCGTTTCGATCGAGATCGATGCTGGGTACCAGCGAGCTACTCGATGTCGAACGCATCGAGGTGCTCCACGGGCCGCAGAGCACGCTGTACGGCAAGAACGCGAGCGCTGGCGTGTTGGCTATTTACACGAGGAAGCCAGCCGAACGGTTTTCCGGAACGGCAGAAGTCGCCGGCGGATGGATCGATCAGCAAGGATCGCCCGGACTAGCGCGGGCAAAGGGCGCCGTGAGCGGGCCGCTGTCCTCTTCATGGCGCGCGGCAGTTGCGGGCGCGTATTCGTGGCGAGGACGCACGATGCACAACGCGTTCCCAGGCAAGCCCGATGGCAACGAGCAATCGCGGACGACCTTTCGCGGCCAACTCCTGTGGTCGCCGCATGAGCGACTGGAGGTGCGCCTGCTCGCCGGTCACCTCGACATCGAAGCTGATGAAGGTGAGTCCGACGTCTATCTCGTGCCCGGTGCGCGATCGACCGGCATCGCCAGCTCCCTGCAACAACTCGAGCTTGCGCCCAACTGTCCGGACAACGCGCCTCACGATAGAACCACATGCTCCGTGGCAACGAACGAGCTCGACCTCGAAGCCTCCGATGTAACGCTCATCGCCGAATACGAGCTCGCAAACGGCTGGCAGCTCATCTCCATCAGCGGTTGGGATCGCTACAAAGATCGCCGCGATGAAGATGATGCCGTCCAACTCTTCACGCCGCTCCTGTACTTCCACGACAGCGAGAGAGGCACTACGTTTCAGGAAGAGTTGCGCCTCGTGTCCGGGCCAAGCGCTCTCGCCCCATGGCTGGTTGGCGTTTTCTGGTACGACAACGAGTACGAGCGCGGTAGCCACGGCAAGCGAGCAATGTTCGGCCCAAATGGCTCGGCCGCGTTCGCACCCATTTGGCAATCGCTACTTGGGGTACCGATGGCAATCGCAGGTCAGAACGGTAGCCTCGATTCGCGTCTGCATACCGATTACCTCGGCGTGTTCGGACAGTTCACCTTGAACTTCAACGAACGGCTGACGCTCACCGCAGGCGCGCGCTGGCAGCAGGAAGAGAAGCGTGCATCGATGCAGAACTCGGTGACTCAGCCAGGTGCGTCCTTGATATCCACTGTGTTGACACCCACCGTCAGCCCTTCGGGCGCGCCGGTCAACGGAACAGTACGCCGCCAGTTCGATGCATGGACGTGGTCGGTGACGCCGCAGTATCGATTCGACGAAAACGTGATGGTGTATGCGACCGTCGCGCGCGGGGCAAAGTCGGGTGGTTTCAACACTGGCTTCGGTAACGCGCCGCTTGCCGCGCGTGAGTTCGACGACGAGCGCATCGATAATTACGAGATCGGCGCCCGCGCGCGCTTCGCAAACGGGCGAGCCCGCGCGAGCGCGGCGGCGTTCTACACGCGCTACCACGATTATCAGGATGCGGCGTTCATCGCCGGTCTGGCCTATGGCTTCTCGACATACCGAGCCGGCGAAGTGGGACACCTCCAGGTGGTGTCATCCTACTGGATCCCGTTCGCACTGCTCGGGCTCCACGGGTACTTACGCAATCGCCGGCGCGCCTGGCTCCTGCTGTTCGGTGCGGGCTGGCTGTTGCAGTCGCTGGCCAACCTGTACCTGATGTTGTTCGGCGCGGTGTTGATCGCGTTATGGCTGCTGTATTTCGCCTCGAAGCCAGTCAGCGGCCGACCGCCATGGCGGACCTTTCTTGCCGTCAGCGTCGCGTGGGCGATTGCCAG
>CBJNAT010000282.1:0-4962 GCA_966434585.1 uncultured Gammaproteobacteria bacterium
ATCCCTGTAGGCTCTGGGGCCGACTTCCTTGTCGGCCACAGTCCTGGAAAGAGGTTGGGACGAATGTCGCTCGATGACCGGCGTCAGCTTCGCGCCGCAATTGAGAGTCGAGACCACTGCCGATAATCGAGTGACTCACGCCAGAAGTTTCTTTCGGGACTGTAGCCGGCATGGATGCCGGCTTCAGAGCGTACAGGGCCGTTCCTGCGCGTCCTGCGCCCACGGCATTGGCACGTCCATGTGCGGCAGATGTATTCACAGCGGTCCCGAAAGGAACTTGTGGCGGGAGGCGCTCGGCCACCACAACTCGCGACTGCGTGCCACGAACCAACCCACGTGCCCTACCCGAACGCACGTCGAAACTCCTGTTCAATGTCCCAAGCTTCGAGCTCGACGCGTCGATTGAGATACATCCCGAATCCCGAGGCGACGTAGAACGGCTCGAGAAAGCCAACGACGAGCGCATAGCTCAGTGCAAAGACGAACTGCCACTCCTGTTCCATTTCGCCGCTGAACATCGAATACAGCGACGGCTCGTGACCCGCGGGTGCGAACCAGAAAACGAGCGAGACGAGCGCGATCATCAAGACGAGCTCGATCGAGCCGAACACGCTGATCAACAAGAATCCGGTGCCACCGCGGCCCTTGCGGATCAATGCCGCACGCTTGCGGCGTGCGCCAAGGTCGAGTCCCTCGAGCTGGTGCACGGGTTGTGTCAGTGAGCGCCACGGCGAGAGGCGACGCACGGTCCATGTACCGAGTAGCTGGCGCCACCACACCTCGCGTTGCGATCGCCACAAGTCGAGCGGCGTTGAACGAGTGCCGAACGCCGCACGCGATAGGGCAAACAGAATCGAGCGATCCAGCCAAGGCTTCGACCACCACAAGACCAGTGCCGGAAGCCAATCCGCGATCTGGAACGTGGCGAGACTCAGCACAGCCATGGGTACGAACGCGAGCCAATAGCACGCGTACACCGAGCGCATCTCGCGCTGACAGAGTCGCACACCGAGATCTGCGGCTTCCCAGTCACCTCGTGGGCGCAAACGAACGGCGAACGCATCAACTTGCACGGCGCCCCTGCAAGCACAGATAGCTCAGCACGGCCAGCCAGCACAGCGCGGCCACAGAGTATTTGGCTGTTAGCGGAATCCAGCGCGCCGAAGACCAGAACGCCTCGATAGCCGCAGCGATGAGCAACATCAACGTGATGCCATAGACCAGCACGACTGCTTTCTTCGATGCGAGCACGAGCGCCTGTCTGCGCGAGTAACGTCCCGGCGCGAGCAGCGCATGACCCAAGCGCAAGCCAGCGGCGCCCGCGAGCACGATCGCCGTGAGCTCGAATGCGGCGTGTGTCACCACAAAGGAATAGAACGTCTCACCGTACCCTCGCTCCGTGAGGTAACCCGCAATCGCTCCCGCTAGCGCGCCGTTGTAGGCCATGTAGAACAGGCTCGGGACACCGAAGAGAATGCCGCTCGCAAAACATTGGAACGCGATGCCGATGTTGTTGCGGATGTAGTAGCCGAACATGATCCAGTCCGTCTCGGCCGTGCGTCGGCCGATCGCTTCCACTTCCGGCGAGTACATCGCTTCATAGGCGGCCGCGTCGCCGGGACCGATGACGGACAGCACCAGCTCCGGCCGCTGAAAGACGAGCACACCGAGCACGATGGTCGGCAAACCGAACACAGCGAGCGCGACCCACACATACAACGCATGTGCACGCACTGCTTGTGGGAAGTCTTGCGCGAACAAGGCGAGCAGGCGCGAGAACCCGAACTGCTGACGCGCATAGATGACTTGATGGGCATCCGCCGTGATGTGGTCGAGCCGCTCGATCAGATGCGCGGGATACGACCGCGCGCGCGCCAACGCGAGGTGTTCGCAAGCCTGGCGATAGAGCTGTGCGAAGCGCTCGCCCTCGAGCGGCGGCTTTTTGCGCTTCCCCTTACCATGCAGCTGCGCGAGCAACTGTTCGAGCTCTTCCCACTCTGTGCGATGACGTTCTTCGAACAGTAAGGGCGTCATCCGCGTCTTCCCAAGAGCCATTGGGCAACGGCGAGCACTCGTGCAGTCGCCTGGGGATCTTTGCTCGATGTGCCGGCGACGCTCGCCGCGAGCGCTGCCAACTCTTCGACCCGCTCGGCGGTGAGTCGCGGCGCACGGGTCGCCAATGCAATCAGCGCAGCCTGATCGCGCGGCGAGAGTGGCCGCGTAGGTGCTATCGGCTCGATATCCGGCAACTTCACCGGGCTGCTGCGCTTGGCTTCGTACACGACGAGCGTCCCAGCGGCGAGATCGCCGAGTCGTTTGAAGTCGCCCCGCATCAGCATGCTCGTCATGCCGAACCCATAGAGCAGCGGCAGGAAATCGGCGGTTCGCAGGAGGTTACGCGCAACGGAGGCGGCAGGCGTCACGGGCAGGCCGTTGTCCATGACGACCTTCAATCCAAACGCACGCTTGCCCGGCGTTGCGCCCCAACGACCGAGCTCGAAGGCGACCGGGTAAAACCACTCGAGTACGAAGGCGGCGATGAGCGTGAGTCCCCGGCCCATACCACCCATTGGCGCCATCGCAATGGCGAGCGCCAGGAGCACCAGCGTGCGGATCATCAAGTCCAGCGAGTACGCATAGAACCGCGCCGGTAAACCTGCCGGACGCAGCTCGATCGTGATGCCCTCCGGCGTTTCCGCCGCGACGATCGTATCGAGTACGGCAGCGCTCAAGCTTTGACGACGATCGTGTCAGCGATCTTGTCGTGCACGCACTGGCGCTTGCTGCCGAAGATGAATAGGTGATCGACCAAGCCGTAAAGGTTGCCTACGAAGGGAATGAGGCCGGGCAATGCATTGACGATGTTGCGCAGCCAGAAGATGCGGGCCAGAGAGGCCTTCGAACCATCCGACCGCACGACCTTGATGCCGACGATCTTCTTGCCGATGGTCTGCTGATTGCGTTTGACGAAGATGAAGGTCACGACGAGCCACACGACGGCAAGCAGGGTCGTGAGCGCCGCGGCGCCACCCATGATCGATGCCGACATCGATGCGGACAGCGCGGTGGGATCGCCGCCCGCACTGATCCATGCGGGGACGATGGCAATGAGCACTGGCAACCCGACCACCAGCCCCACCAACAAGTCCAACATGGCTGCGCCGAACCGGATGGCTCGCGATGCAGGCTCTACGACCTCCGTCTCGCTCGCATCGCTCACTTCAGCTTTTGGCGGCGCATAAGGATTCTGCTGTGCAGTCATCGGCTGTCTCCCTCAAGCTCTTTGCTAGTTGCTGTATCGAACCCGCTGAGCGGCGCTGATTCTGCCTCCGCTGCAGGACAAACGCACTCAGGAGAAGACGGCCCGATAAGCCCGCTACAATCCTCGGCCATGCCCCGTAACGCGACCGCTAAACGCAAGACTCAACGCACTTCGCGTCGACGCACTCGCTCCCGCGGCCGCCGACGTTGGCGCCTGCCGCGTCTTTGGCCGAGCGCGAAGACCCGCTCTCGTCTGTTTCGGCTTTTCAAGAATGCACCCGCGACGGCGCAGCTCGTGATCCTGGTCGCGACCATCGTGCTCATCTGGTTCGTCGTCAACGGGATCTATCAGGTCGTGCGCAAGCCCACGGAGCTCTTCTTCCCGGTGAGCGACGTGCTGCACAAGTCGCCGACAGAGACCTGGGACTCATATGGCACGATCTTCAAACGCCATTCCACCGACATCGTCACACCCGAATTCCTCGCGGCACTCGCGCAAGTGGAAGCGTCCGGCAATCCGATCGTGCGGACCTACTGGAAATGGTCGTGGGGGAGCGATCCCTTCCGGATCTACCGGCCGGCATCGAGCGCCGTGGGCATGTACCAGATTACGGACGGCACCTTCGATGCGTCACGCAAGTACTGCATTCGTCGGCATCGCGTGGTCGAAGATGGCCCGTGGAACGATTGGGAATCCTGCTGGTTCAACGCGCTCTACATGCGCACGATTCCTTCGCACGCCGTCGAGATGACCTCCGCTTATCTCGATCGTCATGTCCGCCTGATTCTGGGCGGCCGGGTTGCCACCTCGACTCTGGCACAGAAACAGCGGCTCGCCGCGGTCATTCACCTCTGCGGAGCCGGCGCGGGGGCAAGTTATGCGCGCAATGGCTTCGGATTCACGGCTGGGCATCGCTGCGGCGATCACGGAGCCGGCGGCTACATCGCACGCGTGCAGGCGATGCAGCGGATTTTTGTGCGGCTGAGCGGAGAAACCTAGGGAGCCGGACGCTGCAGATGCAGCTTTTCAGTCGGCTAGTCGGCTAGCCAGAGTTCGGACTCTGACCTAACAGACTAGCCGACTGACCACCTAGCTGGCCGTTGCCGGCGTCAGCACCAACTGCCCATCCTTCACCGGAATTCGCTCGCCAGGATGATGATCCATCTGCACCGAGTTCTCGGTGTCCCCGAGGCGATAGCGCACGTCGTAGCCGACCTGCTTTTCGTGCGAGTCGTACACCGTTTCACAGCGCTGCTCGCTCGTCGTATACGTGTTGCCTTGTTGCATCCGGCCCTGAATGCGATTGCCTGCATAGCCGCCGGCCGCAGCGCCCGCGACGGTCGCGACCGTCTTGCCCGAACCGCTACCGACCTGATTGCCGAGCACACCGCCGACCACTGCGCCAAGAACTGTACCCGCAACCTTGTGTTCGTCTTTCGGCGCCTTCGTGTGCGTCACGGTTTCTTCGTGGCAGACCTCGCGCGGTGTCTTGATGGTTTCCATTACAGGCTGCACCGAGAGCACTTCGGCATACGAGGGGCCGCGATCCAGCAGTTTGTAACCCGCCAGCGCACCGCCAGCGCTCGCCACGGCAACGCCCAGCACCACGCCGGACAGCATCGACTTGTTCATGTGAACCTCCCCAAGAGGAATCTCTTTGTGTGCGCGGTTTCTAGCGAAACCAGACCCGGAGCGGCAAC
>CBJNAT010000283.1:0-4962 GCA_966434585.1 uncultured Gammaproteobacteria bacterium
AGCACCGCCGGAACGCCAAGAAATCGGCTCGCAGGCATTTTGAGATAGGTTCTAGAATCCCGCCCCAGCGAACCTGCGTACTGGGGCTACATGCAAACCTCCTTCATCGTGCCTGCGCCAACGGTGCCGATCGACGGCACCTCGCAGCGCTTCCCCGTTCATCGTATCTACTGTGTCGCTCGCAACTATGCGGAGCATGCCCGCGAGATGGGCGCGGATCCCACGCGTGAGCCACCCTTCTTCTTCAGCAAGCCGCCGGATGCGGTGCACGTGGCCAGCGAGCAGCTGCCGATGCCGGGGCGCACGCACAACCTGCAACCCGAGATTGAGCTGGTCGTTGCAATCGGTGCGCACGGAGAAAACATCGAGGTCGCGCGTGCGCACGAGCACATCTTCGGTTATGCGGTCGGCAACGATCTCACGCGTCGCGACCTGCAGGCGCAGGCGAAGGACAAAGGTCGGCCATGGGATGTGGCGAAGGGCTTCGACGCCTCGGCGCCGTTGTCGGCCATTCGGCGCGTCGAGGACTGCGGGCACATCGACTCGGGCCGCATCTGGCTCGAAGTGAATGGCGAGCTTCGACAGCAGGACGACATCCAGAACATGATCTGGAGCATTGCCGAGATCGTTGCCGAGCTGTCCACGTTTTATCGGCTGAAACTGGGCGATCTCATCTTCGCGGGCACGCCCGCGTGCGTGGCCCCGATCGAGCGCGGCGATGTGCTCGTAGGCGGCGTCGACGGCGTAGGCACTCTCAGGAGCGTGGTCATATGAGTACCGCACCGACGCTGCAGTTCTACGAATACGCGCGCAGCTCCGCCGCGTATCGCGTGCGCATCGCGTTGCATGCGAAAGGCTTGAGTTTCGATTCGATTGCAACGGACCTGCTGACCAGCCGGCACCGCACACCCGAGTACCTCACGCTCAATCCGCAAGGGTTGGTGCCGGCGCTCGGCGTAGAAGGCACGGTGCTGTCGCAATCGCTTGCGATCATCGAATACCTGGACGAGCGCTATACGGCACCCGCGTTTCTGCCGCGCGACCCGCTCGCGCGCGCGCAGGTTCGCGCCATGGCCTTAGGCATCGCATGCGATATCCATCCGCTCAACAACCTGCGGGTGCTGAATTTCCTGCGCGAGGAATTCAAGCTGGACGGGGATGCAGTCATGGGCCGTTGGTACCCGCACTGGATCAGCACCGGTTTCACTGCGCTCGAGACGGAAGCCCGCACCCACTCGACCAGCGGTCGGCATTGCTACGGCGATGCGCTCACCCTTGCGGACATCTTCCTCGTGCCGCAGATGTTCAATGCGCGCCGCTTCAAATGCGACACGAGCGGCTTCCCGACGCTCAATCGGATCTGCGAGCACCTGGAAACCCTGCCCGCATTCGAGCGCGCCAGACCGCCCGCTAGCGGTTGAGCAACCGCTAACCGCCACCCGGGTACAGGGCCGTTCCTGCGCGTCCTGCGCCCACGGCATTGGCACATCCCTGTGCGGCAGATGTACCCCGCCGCCGTAGGCGGCGAGCGAGCAGCAAGAATCACACTTCTTGCTGCTCGCACGGGCGTCGTGACAGGGCCGCTCTCGCACGTCCTGTGCTCCGCGCCATTCGTGCGTCCTGCACAGCAGAGTCCGATCGCCCGTTTCTGACTAGACTACGCGCCCGCCTCTCGCCGGGCGTCGGTAACACTGTGCAATGCTGATCGAACTGTCGACTACGCCGTGGTTCCGGCGGCTCGTGGTAGCCACGATCCTCACGGGCATCCTGCTGCTCACCTACACGATCCTGCGGCCCTTCCTGGTGCCGCTGATCTGGGCGGCCATCCTGGCGTACGTCAGCTGGCCGCTGCATTTGCGCATTCTGAAAGCCGTGCGTCGTCGCACTGTGATCGCCTCGCTTATGACGACGCTCATCGTCGGCCTGGTGCTCATCGTGCCGCTCGTTTGGCTGACGGTGCTGATGCGCTCGGAAATCGTGGTCGCGTATCAAGAGGTGCAACGCTTCCTGTCGTCGCACCCCGAGTTGCCCGACGGTGTGCGTAACCTGCCGGGCGTAGGCCCGTGGCTCGACGGCCAGTTTCGTGCGCTCGCCGCAGATCCGCAGGCTCTGAAGCAGCTCGTGCAGGGCTGGCTGCAACAGTCGACCACCGAAATCACCGCCGTGGTCGGTGGCGTCGGGCGCAACGTCGCGAAGCTGTTCCTTGCGCTGCTCTCGATGTTCTTCTTCCTCCGCGATGGGCCGCGCCTGGTGCGGGAGTTGCGTGCGGTGCTGACCGGCATGCTCGGTCCATCCGCCAACGATTACATCGATGCGGCAGGCGACATGACACAGGCCGTCGTCTATGCGCTGGTGTTGGCGGCGATCGCGCAAGGCACCGTGGCCGCCGTCGGCTATTGGCTCGTGGGCCTACAAGCGGCGGTGCTGCTCGGTGCGGTCACTGCGGTTACTGCGCTCATTCCGTTCGGCGCACCGCTAGTCTGGGGCTGCTTGAGCGTGTGGCTCATGATCACCGGCCAAGTCGCGGCCAGCGTGGCGTTGTTCTTCTGGGGTCTGCTTGCCGTCAGTTGGGTCGATAACGTCGTGCGCCCGCTGGTCATATCGAATGCCACGCGCATGCCATTCTTGCTCGTCGTCTTTGGCGTGCTTGGCGGCGTTGTCGCCTTCGGTTTGGTAGGCCTGTTCATTGGACCCGTAGTGCTGGCGATCACGATTGCGATCTGGCGAGAATGGCGCGATCAGCGCCAGCGCAAGCAGGTCGCCGCACCGATCGGCGTCGACGTCAAACCATAACTCTCGCTCTTTCCGAAGGACATGCAGTGGTGAAGCGTATTTTCTGGGGCTTGGTGGCCCTCATCGGCGCGTTCGCGATCGGCGGGATTGCGCTGCAGAGAGGCGAACCGATCAACGCGATGTGGATCATCGTCGCGGCCGTGTGCGTGTACGCCATCGGTTATCGCTTCTACAGTGCGTGGCTCGCGGCGAAGGTCATGACGGTCGACTCCGAGCGCGCGACGCCGGCGTTTCGGCTCAACAACGGCCGCGATTTCGTGCCGACACACCGCTGGGTCGTGTTCGGGCATCACTTCGCCGCGATCGCTGGCCCTGGTCCGCTGATCGGTCCGACGCTCGCAGCGCAGTTCGGCTACCTGCCCGGTACGTTGTGGATTCTCGTCGGCGCCGTGTTGGGCGGCTGCGTGCAAGACATGACCGTGCTGTTCTTGTCCACGCGTCGCAATGGCCGCAGCCTCGGGCAAATGGCGCGCGATGAGATCGGGCCGATCGGTGGTTATGCCGCCCTGATCGGCACGCTCATGATCATGATCATCCTCATCGCCGTGCTCGGCCTCGTGGTCGTCAATGCGATGAAGCACAGCCCGTGGGCCACCTCGACCGTGTTCGCGACCATTCCCGTCGCTGTTCTGGTCGGCACCTATCTGCGGCACTTGCGGCCTGGACGAGTGCTCGAAGCATCTCTGATCGGAGTGGCACTGCTGCTGTTTTCGGTGGGCGCGGGCGGTTGGCTCGATTCTCATCCCGCCCTGCGTTCCTGGTTCGATTGGGACGGCACTGCGCTCGCGTGGTTCGTCATCGCTTACGGCTTCGTTGCGGCCGTGCTGCCGGTGTGGCTGCTGCTCGCGCCGCGCGACTACCTCTCGACGTTCTTGAAGCTCGGCACCATCGCACTCCTTGCGATCGCCGTGGTCATCATGCATCCAACCATCAAGATGCCGGCGGTGACGCAGTTCATCGATGGCTCGGGTCCGGTATTCGGCGGCAAGCTATTCCCCTTCGTGTTCATCACGATCGCCTGCGGCGCCATCTCCGGCTTCCACGCGCTCGTCTCGAGCGGCACGACGCCGAAGCTCATCGGCAACGAGCGTGATGTCCGGCTCGTCGGTTACGGCAGCATGATGCTGGAGTCGGGGGTCGCGCTGATGGCCATGATCGCGGCGACGCTGCTCGATCCGGGCGTCTACTTCGCCATCAACACCGCGGCCGGAATCGTGGGCGCAACGCCCGAAGCCGCGGTCGCGACTATTTCGAGCTGGGGCTTTCCAGTCACCGTCGAGCAGATGCAGATGCTCGCACGCGAGATGGGCGAATCGACGCTATTCGCCCGCACAGGCGGTGCGCCATCGCTCGCAGTGGGCATGGCGAGCATCTTCTCGACCGCGTTCGGCGAGGGCCTGCTCGCGCTCTGGTATCACTTCGCGATCATGTTCGAAGCGGTGTTCATTCTCACGACGCTCGATGCAGGCACCCGAGTCGGCCGCTTCATGCTGCAGGACTTCCTCGGCCACTTCGTACCGCGCATGGGCGAGACCTCGTGGTACCCGTCCGTGGTCATTGCGAGCGCTCTCGTCGTCGCGGGTTGGGGCTACTTCCTCTACATCGGCGTCGTCGATCCGAACGGTGGCATCAACATCCTATGGCCGCTATTCGGTATCGCCAATCAGATGCTGGCTGCGATCGCGTTGAGCGTGTGCACCGGTGTGCTCGTCAAGCAAGGCAGACTGCGTTACGCGTGGGTCACCGCTGCACCGCTCGCGTGGCTTGCGATCGTGACGACCACGGCTGTTTGGCAAAAAGTGACGTCCACCGACCCGCGGCTCGGTTTTCTGGCCGCAGCCAATCAGCTCGCCGACAAGCTGGCGGCCGGCAGCCTGCCGGAAGCGCAGGCGGCAGTTGCGCCGCAACTGATCTTCAACCAGCGCCTGGATGCCGCGCTTGCGCTGCTGTTCACGGCGCTACTGTGGGTCGTCATCGGCGACATGCTGAGGGTGTGCTGGCGCGTCCGGCGCGGGCTGCCTGTCGCGCCGAGCTCCGAAGCGGAGGCGGTGCGCATGTCGGCCGAGACCAACGCATGAGCCGCTCTAAGTTCCGCGCGTTCTGGCAGGCGCTGCGCGAATTCACAGGCGATGCCGCCTACGAGCGCTACCTGCGCGAGTACACGCCCTG
>CBJNAT010000284.1:0-4959 GCA_966434585.1 uncultured Gammaproteobacteria bacterium
CATGCGTCACGCGATGCGCGCCGGCGTGCACTCGTTCGGCTGGCGTCAAGCCGATCGCGCCGGTGCTCACGTGGCACGAGCAGCCCTGCTGTACATGAGCTCGCAGGCGGATGCCGGAACAGCGTGCCCGCTTGCGATGACTTACGCAGCCATTCCGACTTTGCGTCACGCACCGGACCTCGCGGCGCAATGGATCCCACGATTGACGGCGTACGACTACGATCCGCGCCCGGTCCCGGCCACTGAAAAGGCAGTGTGCACCATCGGCATGGGCATGACCGAGAAGCAAGGCGGCTCCGACTTGCGCAGCAACACGACCCGTGCTCATCGCATGAGCGATGGGACCTACGAGTTGCTCGGCCACAAATGGTTCTTCTCCGCTCCAATGAGCGACGCACACCTCGTACTGGCTCAAGCGGATGCCGGCTTGAGCTGCTTTCTCGTGCCGCGAATGCTCCCTGACGGAACCCGCAACGCGGTTCGCATTCAGCGTCTCAAGGACAAGCTCGGCGATTGGAGCAATGCTTCCTCGGAAGTGGAGTTTGCCGGCGCGACCGCTCACCGTGTCGGTGACGAAGGTCGCGGCGTTGCAACGATTCTGCAGATGGTTGCGCTCACGAGGCTCGACTGCATGGTGCAGTCGGCCGCATTGATGCGGCAGGCGGTGGTGCAAGCGCTGCACCACACGGCTCAGCGCCGTGCATTCGGCAAGCTGTTGATCGAGCAGCCACTGATGCGCAACGTGCTTGCAGATCTTGCCCTCGAGAGCGAGGCCGCCACCGCGTTAGCGCTGCGTGTCGCCAGAGCTGTGGACGCTGCAGCGCGCGATCCGCTCGAGGCAACTTTCGCTCGGTTGGCTACGGGCATCGGCAAATACTGGATCTGCAAACGCACGCCGTCGCTGATCAGCGAAGCCCTGGAGTGTCTCGGCGGGATCGGGTACGTCGAGGAGAACATCCTGCCGCGGCTCTATCGGCAGGCGCCGCTGAATTCGATCTGGGAAGGTAGCGGGAACGTGCAGTGCCTGGACGTGCTGCGCGCGCTGCGCAAGGAGCCGCACGGGCGTGACGCACTGTCAACCGAGCTCGCGAGCGCACGCGGGCGACATGCAACGTTCGATCGCTACGTGGACGCGCTGGAACCTCATTTCGTTCACGATGTACACGCATCGGAAGGCAATGGCCGAGCCATCGTCGAGCGTGCTGCCTTGGCGCTCCAAGCTGCTCTGTTGCTGAAGACGGCGCGCGCAGACGTGGCCGATGCGTTTTGCGCATCTCGCCTCGCAGACCAACACGGTTACGCATTCGGCACACTGGGACCGAGCGCGCCTTTTGCGATATTGATCAACCGCGCCGCGCCGGTGATGTAGGCCGCACTCGGACTACCCGCTACCAACGACTCACCTGCCGCAACCTCGCGCGTCTGGCATCGGCGCACTGCGCAGCTTATCGTTACGCCCTTTCACGGTTCAGACTACGAGCTCGCGATGTCAGCAGAATCCAGTGCCACGTTTCACGGCACGACCATCGTGTCGGTGCGCCGCAATGGCGTCGTTGCTGTTGGCGGCGACGGCCAGGTCACCCTGGGACAGACCGTCATGAAGGGCAATGCCCGCAAAGTCCGCAAGCTGCACGACGGCAAAGTGCTCGCCGGCTTCGCGGGTGGCACGGCCGATGCGTTCACGTTGTTCGAGCGTTTCGAAGCGAAGCTCCAGCAGTTCGGCAACTTGACGCGCGCCGCGATCGAGCTCGCGAAGGACTGGCGCACCGATCGCAGCTTGCGTCGCCTCGAAGCGTTGCTGGTCGTCGCCGATGCCAAGGCATCGCTGATCATTTCCGGGACCGGCGATGTCATCGAACCTGAAGACGACTTGATGGCCATCGGTTCCGGCGGCGCCTTCGCGAAAGCGGCCGCCCAGGCGCTACTCGAGAACACACAGCTCGACGCGCGCAGCATCGTCGAGAAGGCGCTGAACATCGCCGGCGACATCTGTATCTACACGAACCGCAATCTCACGATCGAGGAGCTGAAGGGCTGAGAGGCAGCTACAAGTCGGCTAGTCTGCTAGTCGGCTAGCCAGAATGTCCGATCCACTTCCGAATCCCTCTGGCTAGCAGACTAGCCGACTAGCCGACTGAAACTCCCCATGACTCCCCGAGAAATCGTTCAAGAGCTCGATAAACACATCGTCGGTCAGGCCGCAGCCAAGCGCGCGGTCGCGATCGCACTGCGCAACCGTTGGCGTCGCATGCAGGTGAACGAACAACTGCGCGCGGAGATCACGCCGAAGAACATCCTGATGATCGGCCCGACGGGCGTCGGCAAAACCGAGATCGCACGACGCCTCGCCAAGCTGGCGCGCGCACCGTTCATCAAGGTCGAAGCCACCAAGTTCACGGAGGTCGGCTACGTCGGCCGCGAGGTTGACTCGATCGTCAAGGACCTGATGGATGTGGCCGTGAAGATGACGCGCGAGGAGGAAGTGGCGAAGGTACATCATCGTGCGCTCGACGCCGCGGAGGAGCGTGTCCTCGATGCCTTGTTGCCGCGCCCGCGCGGCATCGGCTTCGAACCGCAACCGGACACACGCGACAACGACACACGGCAAAAATTTCGCAAGATGCTGCGAGAAGGACAGCTCGACGATCGCGAGATCGAAATCGAAGTGCGCGCCATGCCCATGGGCGTGGAAATCATGGCGCCACCGGGCATGGAGGAGCTGACGCAGCAGCTCCAAGGCATGTTCGCGAACCTGGGCGGCCAGCGCACGCGCAGTCGCAAGATGAAAGTGCGCGAGGCATTCAAGCTGCTCACGGATGAGGAAGCGGCCAAGATGATCAACGAGGAAGAGCTCAAGATGCGTGCCCTTGCGAACGCCGAACAGAACGGCATCGTCTTCATCGACGAGATCGACAAGATTGCACGTCGCCAGGAAACGATGGGCACCGATGTGTCGCGCGAGGGTGTCCAACGAGATCTGTTGCCGCTCGTCGAGGGCAGCACCGTGACCACGAAGTACGGCATGGTGAAGACGGATCACATCCTCTTCATCGCCTCGGGCGCGTTTCACATGTCCAAGCCCTCGGATCTCATCCCCGAGTTGCAAGGTCGTCTGCCGATTCGTGTGGAGCTGGATGCGCTGAGCGTCGATGACTTCGTGCGCATTCTCACGGAGCCCGATGCGTCGCTCTGCCGTCAGTACGAAGCCCTGCTCGCGACCGAAGGCGTGAAGGTCGAGTTCGCACCGGGTGGCGTGCGACGCATCGCGGAAGTCGCGCATTCGGTGAACTCGCGAACGGAGAACATCGGCGCACGTCGACTGCACACGGTGCTCGAGCGGTTGTTGGAGACAATCTCGTTCGAGGCCTGCGATCGCAGTGGTCTACAGCTCGTGGTGGACGCCGCCTACGTCGATCGCTACCTCGGCGAGCTGGTCAAGGATGAGGATTTGACGAGGTACATTCTGTGAGTCGGCTAGGTTGTCAGTCGGCTAGTCTGCTAGCCAGAAGGGGCCGCGTTTCTTCTCTGGCTAGCTGACTAGCTGACTAGCCGACTAGCAAAGCGACCCATGCCCCCCACCTCCATCAAACTCCGCACGCAATCGCGCATCCTGGAAGTGGCGTTCGGCGAGACGCGCTACGAGCTGCCGTTCGAGTACCTGCGCGTGTATTCGCCGTCAGCCGAAGTGCGCGGCCACGGTCCTGGTCAGGAAACTTTGCAGCTGGGCAAGCACGAGGTGCGTGTCACGGCTGTCCGGCCCGTCGGTAATTACGCGATCCAATTGGTGTTCGACGACGGTCACGACACGGGCCTTTACACCTGGGCGTACCTGGAAGAGCTGGGTCGCGATCGTGAGCAGAAGTGGGCGCAATACCTGTCGCGACTGAAGGAACTCGGGATTCCTTACCCCACGACCACCAAACCAGCTCGCTAGTCGGCTAGCCAGAAGTGGAGCCGCCCCTCTGGCTAGCAGACTAGCTGACTAGCCGACTGAGTAGCGCCGCTCCAGCTACAATCCGTAGCCATGTCCACTCCTATCCCGCCTCCCACCACCGATTTCGGCTACGAACAAGTGCCGGTCGATGACAAAGCACGACGCGTGCGCTCCGTGTTCGAGTCCGTCGCGTCGAATTACGATTTGATGAACGATCTGATGTCGCTCGGCGCACATCGGATCTGGAAGCAGTTCACGTTGTCCCAAACCGGTCTGCGGCCCGGCATGCGTGCCTTGGACGTCGCGGGCGGCACGGGCGATCTGTCGATGGGCATGGCACGACAAGTCGGAGAGCAGGGCCTGGTCATACTTTCCGACATCA
The DNA here is from genome assembly GCA_966434585.1 of uncultured Gammaproteobacteria bacterium. Taxonomy (GTDB): domain Bacteria; phylum Pseudomonadota; class Gammaproteobacteria; order Steroidobacterales; family Steroidobacteraceae; genus DATELY01. The sequence continues at coordinate 4,317 of CBJNAT010000284.1, forward strand.
ATGCAGCGATGCTCGCTCGCGGGCGAGATCGCACACTCGATGCAGGTTTCGCGCGCAACATTCGCTGCGCACTCGCGAACGCGGAACGCTTGCCCTTTCCCGATTCGAGCTTCGACTGCGTGACGATCGGCTTTGGCCTGCGCAACGTCACCGACAAGGCAGCTGCCCTCAAGGCGATGCGCCGTGTGTTGAAACCCGGCGGTCAGCTCTTGGTGCTCGAGTTTTCGCACCCGACCGCACCCGGATTGAAACCCATCTACGACACGTATTCGTTCAGCGTCCTGCCGCGTCTCGGTCAATGGGTCGCGAAGGACGAAGCGAGCTATCGTTACCTCGCGGAATCCATCCGCCGCTTCCCGAATCAGGAGACCCTGCTCGGCATGATGCAAGAGGCGGGACTCGAAGGCTGTCGTTATCACAATCTCAGCGGCGGTATCGTCGCCTTACATCGCGGCTATCGGTTCTGAAGGACTCGCGTATGTCACCGCTCACCCCATTCGAGGCGCTGCTCAATCGGAACATCGCGAATTCCTCCGCTGCGCAGAGCGCCTGTCGCAAGCTCGAAGGCAAGAGTTTGACGATCGTGTTGAGCGGCACGCCGCTGCAGTTCACGCTCAAGTCGCTGGGCGATCGCGTCTCGATC
>CBJNAT010000285.1:0-4942 GCA_966434585.1 uncultured Gammaproteobacteria bacterium
CACCGCGTCGAGCGGCTGCAGATCCAACAGCAAACGATGCTCGTGGCAAGACCCGTCCGCGCGCTGATGGATCTTGTCTGCCTTCGCAAAGTTGAGTGGCAGGGATTGGGTTGGATCGTTGAGGGTCTGCGCATCGACTCCGACGCGCTGCGGACGATTACGAGCGCCGACATCCGCACGCTCGAGCTAATCTACAAGCAGAAGCGCGTGAAGGCGTTCCTGAAGTCACTTGCCAAGGAGCTGGCCCATGATTGAGCTGATTCAGCAACGCCTCAAAAGCTATCGCGCCACGAATCCTCTGGAAGAGGAACAGGCGACGAAGGAAATCCTGCAGGAAGTCGCGCTCTACGCATTGTGGCGCGCAGGGTTGTTCGAGATCGCCGCGTTCCAGGGTGGCACGAGCTTGCGCATCCTGCACAAGCTGCCACGATTTTCTGAGGATCTCGACTTCATCCTGAAAGCGCCTGACAGCGGCTTCGAATGGAACAGCTACCTGCCTCAGCTGCTGTCTGGCATGCAAGAGTTCGGATTGCACTCGGAAGTCACCGACAGAACTCGCATGGATCAAAACGTGCGCCAGGCAGTGCTGAAAGACAACTCGATCGCAAACCAACTCAATCTGCAGTTCGTGCGTGGCCCTGCGGATCGAGTGCTCAAGATCAAGTTGGAAATCGATGTGAATCCGCCCGCTGGCTCCGGGTACGAATACACGTATCTCGACTTCCCGCTCGACTTCGAAGTGTGTCATCAGGATTTGAGCAGCAATTTTGCGTTGAAGATCCACGCGCTGTTGTGTCGGCCGTACCTGAAGGGACGAGACTGGTACGACTTCAATTGGTACGTGAAGCAACGCGTGCGCCCCAATCTTCCGCACCTGCAAGCGGCTCTCGAACAGTTTGGGCCTTGGGTAGGTCAACCGCTCAGTGTCGATCCGCCATGGTTGGTGAACGCACTACTGCACAAGATCGCCGCGATCGACTGGAAGGCGGCGTCGCAAGACGTCGAGAGGTTCTTGAACGCGGCGGAGAAGCAAAGCCTGACGTTGTGGAGCGCGCGATTCTTTGCAAGCAAGGTAGAGCAACTCTCGTCAGCCACGTAGGCGCGGGATCGCGCTGGTCGTATCCCACCGGCCAGCCGAAGGCCTTTCGTCCCTCAAGAGTATCCAGACCACGAATTCGGACGTGCGGATCGACTGGTCGGCTTCGTCTCTCGCCTTACGTCAGCTTTCCGTTCCTTCGCCCTTACGCTCAGTCAGAGCGTGCACAGATCACATTCCACACGCCAAATTTCCGTCATCGCTGCGACCTCCTATCGTGTTCGCCGCCGTCTCTGCCGTCTCTCCTACGCATAAACGTGCGCGAGCGCTCGTTCTGAAATGAAGGTTCCCGTCGCTGCATTGCGTGGCATGCCGATTGCTCTTCCAGGTGCAGTCAAGCGCATTGAAGTCGAGACGGAGCAACCATGGCAGACAAACCCGAAGCACCAGAAGCCGAAGCCCCCCCAGCGGCAGGCGGTGGCAAGAAGATGATGCTCATCATCGTCGCCGCCATTGTGCTCGTGCTGGGACTGTCTGCCGGCGCTGCATGGTTCTTCATGGGCGGCTCGCACGAGGCTGAGGCGCAGGTCGACAGCAAGGAACACGCGAAAGACGGCAATAAGCAGAAGAAACCTGCCGGCCCTGCCATTTACTACAAAGTCGATCCCGCTCTCGTCGTCAACTTCCAGTCCAATGGCGTGACGCGGTTCCTGCAGGTTGCCATGGAGATCTCGACGCGCGAACCCGAGACGGCCGAGCTGCTGAAGCTCCACGATCCGGTGATCCGTAACGACCTGCTCATGCTGCTCGGTAGCCAGCAGGAGGACACGATCAGCACGCGCGAAGCGAAGGAGGCTCTCCGACGCCAGGCGCTCGAAGCCGTGCGCGCTGTCGTCACCAAGGAGGGCGGTGAAGGCGAGAAGGTCGAGAACGTCTTCTTCACCAGCTTCGTGATGCAGTGAGAACAGGCAACAGACTACAGGTAACAGGCTACAGCCAGACAAGAGACTCTGGCTGTCGCCTGTAGCCTGGTCACCTGTAGCCCAGGAACGAACCATGTCCGGCCAAGACGTACTCAGCCAAGACGAAATCGACGCCCTGTTGCACGGCGTCGACAGCGGTGCCGTCGCTACTGAAAACGCGACGGAGCCAGGCGAAGCGCGCAATTACGACTTCGCGAACCAGGTTCGCATCGTCCGCGGTCGCATGCCGACGCTCGAGATGATCAACGAGCGTTTCGCCCGTCTGTTTCGCACGAGTCTCTTCAACTTGCTGCGCCGCTCGCCGGAAATCTCCGTGAGTCCGGTCGAGCTCATGAAGTTCAGCGAGTACGTGCACTCGCTGCACGTGCCGACGAATCTCAACATCGTCCGCATGCATCCGTTGCGCGGCGCGGGTCTTGTCGTGCTCGATCCGAAGCTGGTCTTCACGACGGTCGACAACTTCTTCGGCGGCAACGGTCGCTACACGAAGATCGAAGGCCGCGACTTCACGGCCACCGAAACACGCGTGATCCACATGATGCTGAAGCAGATCTTCGCGGATCTGAAGGAAGCCTGGTCGAACGTCGCGCGCATCGATCTCGAGTACGTCAACTCCGAGATCAATCCACACTTCGCGAACATCGTGAGCCCGACCGAGATCGTCGTGATCACGACGTTCAACATCGAGCTGGAAGGCGGCGGCGGGCAAATTCACATCACCATGCCGTACGCGATGATCGAACCGCTGCGCGAGCTGCTCGATGCCGGCGTTGCCAGCGACCGCGTCGAACACGATGAGCGCTGGATGCAGGCGCTGAAAGAAGAAATCGAGGACGCCGAAGTCGAGATCGGCGCGGTGCTCGGCCGCGGCCGCATCACGCTCGCAGAACTCGTCGATCTGAAGCCCGGGGACATCATCCCGTGCGACTTCGCGGGTCGGGCGACCGTGGTCGCCGAAGACGTGCCCGTGTTCCGCGGTCAGTACGGCGTTCGTCATGGCGTTCAGGCGGTGAAGATCGAAGAACGCGTGACGCGCCACAAACCGAAGATTCTCGACACGCTGCTCGCGCACAAACCTTAAACCCACCGAAGGCTCGAAGGCATTCGCATAGAGGTCCGTATGAGTGTTCCAAACCCAGAAGTCCGCGCTGCAGAGATGACCGATCTGCAGGATGAGGGGCTGAGCGGTAACCCGCGCGATGTGAATCTCGAGGTCATCCTCGATGTGCCCGTCACGCTCTCGATGGAAGTCGGCCGCACGCGCATTCCGATTCGCAATCTGCTGCAGCTCAATCAAGGCTCGGTGGTCGAGCTCGATCGCGCAGCCGGCGAGCCGCTCGATGTATTCGTGAACGGCACGCTCGTCGCGCACGGCGAAGTGGTCGTCGTCAACGAGAAGTTCGGCATCCGCCTCACGGATGTCATCAGCCCGGCTGAACGCATTCGTAAATTGAAGTGAGCAGGATGAAGAACGGGGCAATGGCCGAAGTGGGCGTGAGGCGTGAGGCCTGGGGCGTGAGGCCGGAGAGCGCTCTGCGCTCCATGTCTTCCTCAAGCTTCAAGCCTCAAGCCTCAAGCCTAGTTCTGGTCATGGTCCTTTCGTTCACCGCGCCCGCGTACGCCGAAAAGTCGTTCGCCGTGCCGCAAGCCACGCAGGGCATTGCAACCTCACCGGCCGGCGGCATGGCGAGCGTGATGCTTTCACTGTTGCTCGTGCTTGCCGCGGTCTTTGCCGCGGCCTGGCTGATGCGTCGTCTGCGTGCAGGCAATGCGGTGACGCGCGGTGTGATGGAAGTGCTGGCGGATCTGCCGCTCGGCACGAAGGAGCGCGCGGTACTCGTGCGCGTCGGCAAAGAACAAGTGCTGCTGGGTGTCGCGCCCGGACGTGTGAACACGCTGCACGTCTTCGCCGAAGGACAAGGTCCGGTGATCGCTGCGGACACGAGCACCACGAGCGGCGCGCCGACGGCGCCGGATTTCAAAGGCGTTTTGCGCAGGAGTCTCGGGTTGTGAGCGGTTCGATATGGGCTTGGGGCCTGGGGCGTGGGGCTGTGCGTGAGTTCGGCGCGCACATGGCCCCCATGCTTCTCGTGCTGAAGCGCCTGTGCCCTGTGCTTGCGCTGCTCGCGTTGTCCGCAGCGCCGGAGATCGCATCGGCTGCGCCCGGCATTCCCGCTGTGAGCGTGTCGACCGATCCGCAAGGCGGACAGACGTACACGCTCACGTTGCAGATCCTGATGCTGATGACGGCGCTCACGCTGCTGCCCGGCATCCTGCTGATGATGACTTCGTTCACGCGCATCGTGATCGTGCTCGCGATCCTGCGACAGGCCATCGGTGCGGGGCAGGCGCCACCGAATCAAGTGCTGATCGGACTCGCGCTTTTTCTCACGTTCTTCGTAATGGGCCCCGTTCTCGATCGCGTGAACACCGACGCCGTGCAGCCGTACATGGCCGGCACGATCGATGCGACCGCCGCACTCGACAAAGGCGTGCAGCCGCTGAAGAAGTTCATGCTGGATCAGACGCGCGAGAGCGACATCGCAACCTTCGTGCGCATCTCGGGTGGCGATGGTTTCAACTCGCCGGAAGAAGTGCCGCTGCGCATCCTCGTGCCGGCGTTCGCCACCTCCGAGTTGAAATCCGCTTTCCAGATCGGCTTTCTGATCTTCATCCCCTTCGTGATCATCGATCTCGTCGTCGCGAGCGTGCTGATGTCGATGGGCATGATGATGTTGTCGCCGGTGCTCATCTCACTGCCGTTCAAGCTCATGTTGTTCGTACTGGTGGATGGCTGGTCGTTGGTGATGGGGACGTTGGCGGCGAGTTTTTATTCATGAAGAAGCAGTCGGCTAGTCAGCTAGTCGGTCAGTCGGCTAGCCAGATAAGATTAGTTTTCCCAATTCTGGCTAGCCGACTAGCC
>CBJNAT010000286.1:0-4916 GCA_966434585.1 uncultured Gammaproteobacteria bacterium
CGAAGGTGTGGGCCGACGAGAACGGCCGGACCGAGCTCGGCGCGGTGATGGTGCAGGATGAAGTGATCTACTCCGGCCGCGAAATCGTGAAGGGCGATGCGCATCCCGGCGGCTACGTGGCGACGGGCGGCTACGGCGGCATCTTTGGCGTCATGACGCAGGGGCCCTACATCACGAACATTCCTACGCGTAAGCACACGTGGAAGTCCGATGTGCGCGTGACGGCGTTACCTGCGCGCATCGACGGGCTGTTGCGCGAGCGCGGCAAGTACAAGATGGTGCCGGTGGCGATCAAGAATGCTCAGGGCGAGCTCCTGCCTCAAGCGATCCCGAAGGTCGCCATCGTGAAGGGCGATGTGTGGTACGACGACGCGGCGAACATGGCCCCGGGCAGCGAGCGCGGCATCATGGCCAACATCGACATGCTGCTCGAGAGTTACCCGTTGGCCGGCCTCATCGGCGAAGGCTCATCGCCGTACTCGAATCTGTCCCGCGCTCAAGATGCAGCGCTCGAGATCGCCGCGGCCAGCGGCCTGCCTGTCGTCAAGGTCGCGCGCGGCGATGCGCACGCGTTGGTGCGGGTGAACTCGAACAACCTCTTCATCGAAGGTAACAACCTGATCGCGACCAAAGCGCGACTGCTGTTGACCGCGGCCTTGATGAAATACGGCCCGCTGCCGCCCGCTGCGAATCCAATGCAACCGACGGACGCGGAAAAGGAAGCCATCAAGAAAAAGGTGGCGCTGTATCAAGAGATCTTCAACACGCATTGAAGACAGCCCTCACCCGTCGCTACCGCGCCGACCTCTCCCGCAACCGGGAGAGGTGCAGATCAAGACCCGATGCGCGATTCGAGGGCGTCCCCTCTCCCGCAACCGGCACTGCTGTCCGGGATACTGCCCGCTTTCGTCATCCCCGCGCAGGCGGGGATCCAGGAAAATAGCGCATTCCGATCCTTCAGGTGCACGACCGCACCGATCGAGACTCAACATCGCAGCCCACATCAAAGGCGCCGCTCGACTGCAGAACGCTCGTGATTTCGCGCGATGAATACTCTGTCTTCTGGATTCCCGCTTTCGCGCACTGCTGTCCGGAACGATTCGGATCGTCGTTCCCGCGAAGGCGGGAATCCAGGCAAAACGAGGCGCAGCGCGCGTTCCTCAGAAGCAGTGCTTAGCGTAAGCAGACGTTGAGTCTGCACAGGTGCGTGCATGTGAGAGCTGTTGAGCGAAGCCTTGTTTTTTCTGGGTCCCCGCCTACGCGGGGACGACGTCAGTAGGCATCGTTCCGGACAGCAGTGCCGGTTGCGGGAGAGGGACAGGGTGAGGGAACTCTTTCAGAACAAACCAAAAGAAAAATCCTCCGAGGTAGGGCACCGCCACTCCGACCCGTCGCACGCTGCAGGGCAACTCGGGAGTAGCGGTCTATGTCGACGCGTGCAAGGGTGCGAGCGGTTTCGTTGGTGGCAGCCGTTCTGTGCGCCGTGGGTGCATCGGCCGCAGACTTCAGTCTGCAAGAAGCCAGCATCGATTCCATTCAAAACGGCATTCGCTCAGGCGCGGTGACGTGCAAGCAAATCGTCGAAGGCTATATCGCTCGCGCCAAAGCCTATAACGGCGTGTGCACCAAGCTCGTCACCAAAGATGGCGCAAAGATCCCGCAGGCGCTGGGCGCCGTGCGCGCAGGATCGCCGGTCAAATTTCCGACGCAAACATTGGCGCTCAGCAAGCGAGTTCCGGACTTCGACAAGTACACGGGCGATGTGCCGGACTACGGTCGCATGGAGCCGACGGCTTCCGATCCGACGGTCAAGCAACAATACGGCATGGTCGCTGGGATCCCGAATGCGGGCCAAGTGAACGCGCTCGAAGTGCTGAACATTCGTGGCGAACGATCCGTCACGTGCAAAGGCAAGTTCGATGCGCCGCCGGGAACGCCATTGCCTGCAGGTGCGCCGGCAGCGTGTGAGAAGTTCCGTCAGCAGCCCGATGCATTGGAAGTCGCTGCTGCACTCGATGAGAAGTACGGCAAGAACATCGACACCGAAGCGCTGCCGCTGTATTGCACGCCGATGTCGCTGAAGGGCATCTACGATGCGGCTGACATGCGCACGACGGCTGGCGCGGACGTCAACTATGCGATGGACGCACCGCCGACCGACTCCACACTCGTGAGCCGGCTGCGTGCCGCGGGCGCCATCATCTACGCACAGGCGCACGAATCCGAATACAACGCGGGCAGCGGCGATCCAGGTGGTGACGCGAAGGTCGAGCGCCCTTACATCGGCGCCGGTGGTTCCCGTGAATCGTGGGGCGGCACCACCTGCAATCCTTACGACACCGAGCGTGCTACGAGCGGTTCAAGCGGTGGCTCTGCAGTGTCTGTAGCGGCCAATCTCGTCGTCTGCTCGATCTGCGAGACGACCGGTGGCTCTTGCCGCGGCCCGGCCAACTACAACAACGTCGCGTTGGTCGTACCCACGAAGGGCATCATCTCCTTCGCGGGCGGTATCGGCGCGAATCCGTTTCAAGATCGTCCAGGCGTGATGTGCCGCTCCATGAAGGATGCGACCAAGGTGCTCGATGCGTTCCGCGACAAGGAAACAGGCAGCTTCTTCGATTCGCGCGAGATCTACTCCGTGTTGCCACGTGTAGTGGAGTCGAAGACGCCCTACGTGAAGTCGCTCGCAGACGGCTCCGACGCCAAGCCGCTGGCCGGCATGCGCATCGGTGTCGTCCGTGCCCTGATGGTGAAGGATGCACCGAGCAAGGCTGCGGTGAGCGATGGCATCAATCGTGAGTTGAAAGTACTGCAGTCACTCGGCGCAGAGTTGGTCGAAGACATCGATCCGGAGTATCCGGACGATCCGTCCATTCCCAACATGGCATTCACGTTCAACCACGCGATTGCCGAAGTGCTGCCCTTCCACATGCCCGAGGTGTTATCGACAAAGAAGGATGGCAAGCCTGAGTTCGAAGTGCCGGGCTGGGACGTCACGAGCCGCAAGTATCTGGTGAACCTCGCGGCACACAAGGCGCCGTTGCCGGCGAACCTCAACTTCCGTCGGGTGTTCGACAACCCGCCGAATGATCCACAGGCGATCACGGGTTACACCTTCGCGTTCCAGATGGGTCACTACCTGGCGCAGCGTGGCGATGCGCGCGTCTACGACTGGGCAACGCTGAACGCAAACGCCAAGTACTTCAACGACGTGCGCCGCGTGGCGATGAAGAACTGGGAGAACAAGGAGATCGACATCCGCACGAATGCGATCACGTACACCATGAAGCGCCGCGAGACCTTGCGCATGGCGATGTTGAAGGTGTTGCAGCAGAACAAGATTGACGTGTTCGTGAACCCGGTCGGCTTGATCATGCAGGACAAGATCGGCGGTGCCTCGCTCCCGCGCGCTTTCGCGGGGGGCTTCGGATACGGCGCGATGCTCGGTATTCCCGAGACCTTCGTACCGGCGGGTTTCTCCGAGACGATCTACGACGCGCAGTTCAAGCTGAGCGCCGACGGCAAGAAGTACGAGGGCGTGGAAGGTACGACGCCCACGAAGCTCGGCGGCATCGGTCTGCCGTACAACATCGCGTTCTGGGCCGGCCCTGGTGAAGAGTCGACCCTCATCAAAGTGGCGTCTGCGTATGAGGCGGCCTCGAATCACCGCAAGCCGCCGCCGGCGTTTCCGCCGGTGAAGGGAGAGCTTTGAGGCACACCCTCACCCTGTCCCTCTCCCGCCACCGGGGGGGGGGACGCATTCGATCACGGCAATGCACGTTTGAGTTCACCTCTCCCGGTTGCGGGAGAGGTCGACGCGAAGCGTCGGGTGAGGGCACTGCGACAGCAGCTCCGATGTCGTTGCTGCAGCGATTGCCGATCTGCGTCGCGGTGCTCTTTATTTCGCTGCAGACGACACTGGCCCAAGAGCCTCTCTCGTTCGCAGTCGAAGAGACGACGATCGCGCAGGTCCATGCCGCTTACCTGAGTCGCCAAGCGACGGCGGTGCAGATCGTCCAAGCGCATGTAGATCGCATCGCCGCTTACGACAAACAGGGGCCGCTGCTCGGTTCGATCATCAACGTCAATCCGCAGGCGTTGAGTGATGCGGCTGCACTCGATGCGCAGTTGCAGCGCACGGGCAAGTTGAGCGGTCCGCTGCACGGCATTCCCGTGATCGTGAAGGACAACATCGACGTCGCGGGCATGCCGATGACATCCGGCTTTCAAGGCTGGAAGAACTACGTGCCGCCGACCGATGCGCCGATGGTGAAAAAGTTGCGCGCAGCGGGCGCGATCATCCTGGCGAAATCGACGCTCTCGGAGTTCGCTCGCGGCGGCGGCGACAACATCAACTCGGTGATGCATGGGTTTGCGCGCAATCCCTATCACACGGCTTACGCCACGGGCGGTTCCTCCGGCGGCACCGGCGCGAGTCTGGCTGCGAGCTTTGGTGTCGTCGGTATCGGTACGGACACGGGGGGCAGCGTGCGCATGCCTGCCGCTCACAATGCACTTGCAGGCTTGCGGCCCACCGTCGGTCTCGTCTCTCGTTCCGGACTGGTGCCGCTGAACAGCGTGCGCGATACAGCGGGACCGATGGCGCGCACCGTGACCGACATGACGATCCTGCTGGACGTGCTCGCGGGCGCGGATCCGGAAGATGAAGCCACTGCACGCAGCCGTGGTCACATCCCAAAGACGTACACGAGCTATCTCAAAAACGAAGGACTCAAAGGTGCGCGCTTGGGTGTGCTGCGGCAGGTGTTCAAACCCGGCGTGACGCACGCAACCGTCATCGAGAACTTCGAACGCACGATCGCCGAGTTGAAGGCCGCTGGCGCCGAGATCATCGATCCGTTCGTTGTACCCGAACTGGATGTGCTGCCTCGTCCGCCGCAGACCGCCGCGCGCTT